>JAGYLT010000166.1 GCA_018400545.1 Bacteroidales bacterium | reverse complement strand
GGAAATCGATCCATTCCGGGTGGCCAAATTCATTGCCCATGAAATTCAGGTAAGCCTGCCCGCCCAGCGCCAGGGTGATAAACCGGATCATTTTGTGCAGGGCTACCCCGCGCTCAATCACCATGTTCATATCATCCTTGTGCATGTGGAAATACATCTCTTTATCCATCAGCCAGAAGGCAATGGTTTTATCGCCCACCAGCGCCTGATCATGTGATTCGGCATAAGCAATGGTTCCCACGCCATACATCCTGTCGATGAGTGTGTACCAGATTTCGTCCATGTTCCAGTATTCGTCCTGCTTCTCTTTCAGGGTTTTAATCCAGAAATCGGGAATTCCCATGGCCAGACGATAGTCGAACCCGATACCACCCTCGTCGATGGGGCGGCAAAGACCGGGCATTCCGCTGACGTCTTCAGCTATCGAAACAGCATCTTTTTTCACATCATGAATCAGGGTGTTGGCAAGTTGCAGGTAGGTGATGGCATCCCATTCCACACCGTCAGTAAAGAATTTCTCGCGGCTGTCAAAGCTGTTCATACCGTGGTGGTGATACATCATTGAAGTTACGCCATCAAAACGGAATCCGTCAAAATGGAATTCTTCAAGCCAGTATTTGAGGTTGGAAAGCAGAAACTGTATTACTTCAGTTTTACCATAATCAAATAATTTTGAATCCCATGCCGGGTGGTTGCCACGGTCGCCGGGATGTGTGTACTGATGATCTGTACCATCAAACTCGTTGATACCTTCGTTTAGATTTTTCACGGTATGCGAATGCACCACATCCATGATGACGGCAATGCCCATGCTGTGGGCTTTTTTTATCATCTCTTTCAGCTCTTCCGGCGTGCCAAAACGACTGGAGGGCGCAAAGAAGTTCGCCACATGATATCCAAATGAACCGTAGTAAGGGTGCTCAGAAATGGCCATCACCTGGATAGCATTGTAGCCGGCATCTTTGATTCGCGGAAGGATATATTCTCCAAACTCCCAGTAGCTGCCAACCCTGTAATCCTCAGTGGCCATGCCCACGTGGGTTTCATAGATCAAAAGCTGATCCAGCTCGCCAACTTTGAAATTATCACCTTTCCATGAAAATTCCTTTTCAGGAAACCAGAGCTGTGCGGCAAAATCATTGGTTGATGGGTCCTGCACTACGCGGTTGGCCCAAACCGGAATACGCTCTTTCCAGCCATTGGGTGCATCCACCAGGACTTTAATTTTAGTATTGTGTTTAAAGCTGTCTTTGTAATTTGCCTCATCCAGGAAGATTTCCCACACACCATTTTCCTTTTTCTGTAAGGGATGCGAGGAGCGGTTCCAACCATTGAATTCACCAATCAAAAACAACTGGTGAGCTCCCGGGGCCCATTCGCGGTAGAACCAGCCCTGGGCTTTTTCATCATAATGGATGCCGAAATATTTGTAGGCATCGGCAAATTTTGTGAGGCTGCCGAAATCGTTTTTAATTTGTGCCAGCCTGCCTTTGTAGCGGTCGATGCGCGCCTGGATTTCGTGTTCAACGGGTTCGAGCCATGGATCCATTTCCACGAGCTTAAGGTGTTTCTTTTCGTTCTCTTTTGAAGTATTGGCCATATCTGTTTTAGTTCTCTGTTTGGTTTAAAAATAAAATCAATTGCCCGTCATCATTTCATCAGGCAAAGCTTTACACACAATTATTTATCTCATCTAATATTGCCCAGGAACCATTTCAGCAAGGATTAAAGCTGAAACGGAAGGCACAGAAATTTTGTCGTGTTTGAATGTTCTGTAGCCTGCATTATTAAACCCATTTGCATTAAATACCTCTGTCCATTTGCCAAACGGAATATCCACGACCTGCTTTTCATCGCTGGCATTATAGATTACGATGATGTTTTTCCAGGAGTCGCCATTGGCAAAGTTTTTCAGCTCGAAACCCACAACATTGGGGGTGTCGATATCCAGAAACCGGAGGCTTTCTTTAATCTCTTCAGTGCTGGTCATGCGGAAAGCAGGATGATTTTTTCGCAGGCGGATCAAATCCTGGTAATATTCAAACAGATCGCGGTATTTTGCTTTTCGCGACCAATCGATCTGATTGATGCTATCCGGCCAGTTGTATGAATTTTCAACACCCTGTTTGGTTCTCAGGAAATCCACGCCGGCATGCAGAAATGGAACACCCTGCGAAGTCATGACGATGGTATTTGCCAGTTTGTGTTTTGCAATCAGTTCAGCTTCTGAATCATCGTGGTTTGAAATTTTCAGTTTATCATAGAGCGTGTGATTATCGTGACACGAAACATAGTTCATGGTTTGGTAAGGCTCTGCAGCCCAGGGTTTGTCAGAATAATTCACTTTGCTGTAATCCACCTGCGGATGCTCCGTTGACGCCACCACACCAAATTTTACGGATTCTTCAAGATCAGGAGCGCCACTCACAAATCCCCTGGATTCATGATCGCTCCACGACCCTTTGATGCCGTCGCGAATATCATCGCTAAAAGCCGCAATGCTGTCGAAACGGTAAGTGTATTTTTCAGGTACTCGTTGCCTTCCGGCAGCGGACCGCCGGGCTGCCGTCCAGCCCTCGCCGTATATGAAAAGTGTAGGATCGATTTTGTGCAGTTCCTCGCTGATGATGTTCATGGTTTCGATGTCGTGGATGCCCATCAGGTCGAAACGAAAACCATCGAGATGATATTCGTTCACCCAGTGTTTGAGCGATTCGATCATGTATTTGCGCATCATGGGACGCTCCGAGGCCGTTTCGTTTCCGCAGGCCGAAGCATTGGAGAATGAACCGTCTTGATTGTGGCGGTAGTAATAACCGGGAACCATCAAATTGAAATTGGCGTTTTCGGTTTTGCCGGTATGATTGTAAACCACATCCAGAACTACCCGGATACCCTTATCATGAAAGGCTTTCACCATGGCTTTAAATTCCCTGATCCTGGATTTGGGATCGTAAGGATCGGTAGAAAATGATCCTTCAGGGACATTATAATTTTCAGGATCGTAACCCCAGTTGTACACATTGTCTTCGAGGCGGGTTTCATCAATCGAGCGGAAGTCGAAGGCTGGCAGAATGTGCACATGTGTTACACCGAGTTCTTCGATGTGATCAATGCCTGTTTTCTCACCCTCAGGACTGGTGGTTCCGGTTTCAGTCAGTCCCAGGAATTTGCCCTTGTGGGTGATCCCGGATTCAGGGTGAATGGACATATCCCGAACCTGGAGCTCGTAAACAATGATGTCGTTATAGTTTTCCAGGTGGGGTTTTGTGTCATTTTCCCAGCCTTCGGGATCGGTTTCGTTCAGGTCAACGATGGCGCCCCTAACGCCATTCACGCCCACTGCATTGGCATAAATGCCCGGGGTTTCTTCCAGCCATTCGCCGTTAAATTTAATTTGATAGGTGTAAAATTTATCTTTCAGGTTTTCTTTAATTTCAGCGGTCATGGTTCCATCCTTATCAGGAATGAAATTCTTTTCCATAACCGGATCTCCGCCAAGGCCTTCTTCATATATCTTCACTTTTGCGGATTCGGCGGTTGGTGCATAAATGCGAAATGTGGTTTTTTCGGGCGACCAGTTCACACCCAGATCATCTCCGTTGTAAACAGGATAAGTGTCATAATCAGATGTATTAAATGATGATGGTTGGTTGCATGAAATCATAATTCCGACCAGCGCTAACAAAGAAAAAAATCTAACCATTTTCATAATTATCAGTTTCTTAAGTGAAAACGGCTGCAAAATTATAACAAAAAAAATTGGTTTTAAGAAATTGATTTTCAAACAGGCAGTGTTAACGTAGATTTAATCTGATTACGTCATAAAAAATAATCAACCCAACCTAGACAAGCCAAAAGCAAAAAAAAGGGGGGGGTACCTTTAAAAGCATTTATCAGGCTTTGGCTTATCCAATACTCAACCTTCCTCCCGACCATTCGCTAATACGTTTTTTCATTTCTTCATAGGGCAGCCAGTTGTTTTTTTTCCATAGCAGTTTTAGTTTTTCGGCTGCAATTTCTTTGTCCAATATCTTGTGTTTAACCCACATATCGAATAACCAGATAATACCGTGGACTTTCACCTGGTGCCTTATGGAAGTTTTACGCAACAGCTTGTCATTTGTCATCAGGATGGCTTGCTTTTTTTTAGCAAAATACAAATTGGAGCAATCCTGAATGCTCAGACGACTGGATTCCTGGTTCAATATTCCAATTATTTCGCGTACATCATTTTCATTGGCTGGGGTTACCTGGATGTGCTCATCCCTGATCATTGTTTTTAAGACCTTTTGTTGATCTGCTTCAACAATTTCCATTTCCACAACAAAATCTGTCATGCAAATTTCCATATCCAATTTCAAAAGGTAATGTAGCAGATCAATTTCATAGAGATCAATAAAAATATTCGCATCTTTTATAACCAACATTGCTATGCTAAATATGTATGTGTCCTGATATTATCCAGGGAAACTCCCATTAGTTCAGCAGCTTTGCTTATCGTAATTAATTCTTCGGCAAGCGCATGGGCAACCAACTGCTCGAATCGGAGTACCTTTTCCTTTCCCTGATATTTGCCAAGACCTACTTCGTTTCGGAGTTTGTTTTTACTTATCCAAATACAAAACCGCTTATAATATGAATCGGTGATAATGTTCAAATCTTTGGCCCGTCTCATGGTGGCCTGGATGGAAATACCCCAATATTCTTTAATGCCAACTAATTCGGTGTCGGTAAGTCGCTTGCGTTTATTCCCAAGCTCTTCTTTTATACGCACCTCCGGGATCAGAAATGCTGCGGCAAAATAGTGGCAAAGCTTTTCGGTAGCTATCCCGGATTCAGGAAATGCAAAAATAAGGTGGCCTAATTCGTGTATGGCTGTAAACCGTTTCCTCAACTCATCCAGATTACGGTTTAAAACAATCACAGGAATTTTTCCGCTCCATGCCGACAAGCCATCAAAAGCAGGCGGAGCATCCATTTCAATTACCTTTATGTTTTTGTCTTCCAACATTTCCAAAATATTGGGGATGGGGTTTAATCCAAGATTCCAGATCTTCCTTAAATCGGTGGCATAGCTTTCAGCAGCTTCAGTGCTGTCGATTATTGGGTCACTAAACGGGTTTTCAAATTTATGGGTTTTACCGATAATTTCTTCAATTTCGATGTATCGGCTGACTTTATCTTTTATCCTCTCTTTGATTTGTGACTCAGCCCGCAATCCAAGTCTTGATTTTTTTCTGAACTCTACTTGTTCAAGGTTTACTTGAATGGATTTAAAAAAATAGTCCGTTTTAACATTCAAGGCCTTTGAAAGTGCAATCAGAACAGTGCTTCCGGGCAATGCCACACCTTTTTCATATTTATGCAATGCCTGCCGCGAAACAGCGGTTCCTTCAAGTTTATCAGCTAATTTTTGTAGCGACATTCCCGCCATTACCCTGGCAGATTTTAAACGTTGTGCAAAAATGTGGTTCATCATATGGAAATAGCATTTGGTTGACAAATATACAAAACAATTGTAATTTGTCAACTTCCCTGAGAAAAAGATGCAATTTATTATTTGATGGATTGGAAAATAACCAGTACTTCACGGGATTCAAAAAGATCATTTTAATAATCGATACATCGAAACCAACCCAACTTGGACAA
>JAGYLT010000165.1 GCA_018400545.1 Bacteroidales bacterium | reverse complement strand
TTAAAGTTGTCATTTCGACTGGAAAAACGTAGCGAAGTGGAGTTTTGGAAGGAGAAATCTATAAAATCACGACACTACAATTTACGAACCGGCTTTTATAACTAATTGAAATCCAACATCAGGTCAGGATATCTGATACTGAAAATACAATTTTCACATCTGACATACGAACATAAAAAACCCCGGCATGGGCATGCATACCGGGGTTAAGATTTTCGATTGGTGAAGTTTTTACCTGATCACCAATTTGCGCGTTACATTTATTTCATCATTTTGCAACCTCACGAAATAAACACCTTCAGGCAAACCTTTCAGGTTGATTTCCTGTTTTTTAAAGTCCATGATATTCATCACCGGCTGGCCTTTGATGTCAAATATTTCCACATCCACAGGCTGCTGTCCAATTCCTGATATGCTCACCTTGTTGGTGGCCGGATTGGGGAAAAGTTGAACCGTTTCTTCCGGGGTTTCTTCGATACCCGTATAAATATTAATCATATCAATTTTTGAGATGCCTTCATTTTGATAGATATTTCCGTTGGGGAAACTTTCGTTATAGCCAACCACAGTCCCATAGTAATATCCATTGGAAGGCCTGTAAACCCATAAATCCATCTCCTCACCATTATTGTAGCCGTCCTTGACCGAGGTGGTCGAGTCGTTTCCAAAAACAACCAACGCATAATTGCTCTCCAGATCGGTGATCTCAACACTTGCATACTCTTCTTCATAGTCTATACCTGCAATGATTACGTCACCCACCTCGAATGGCGGATTATTGCTTATGGCGATCGCCTCAGCTGGAATGGAAATCACATGCGAATTACCGGTCATCATCGCATCCTTGCTACCTGAAGGATCTGCTGTTACACCATTTTCCGGGAATGTTACAGAAGCATCGGTCTGCATATGAACCATATAGGATTTTCCGGAGTTCATGTGTTCCAGTGTCATCACATCTTCACCCGGCCAGTAAACCGAAGTTCCGGCCACTTCTTTCACGATGGTAAACTCACTTCCAAGGCCATCGAATAGTTCTGTACAAACCACATCACCATCACAAATTACTGGTATTAAATTCCAGCCTTCGGTAAGATCCAGGGTATGGTTCACCATGTCGTAACCTGCAAAATCAACGGTCGCTGATTCCGACAATTTGATTTTATAACCATCATTCGTATTCCACATGCCGATGGTATTCATGCCCGCTGACGGCCAGTAGGCTCCTTCCATGTCCTGAACGATAATCAGTTCGTCTTCGATGCCCTCGAAAATATGTTCGATGTTGGCATCTTCGGGAAGCAGGTAACTGGAAACACCACTCCAGCCTTCCGGCAATTCCATACTTTGCTGCGTAAGCGGAGGCATTTGTCCACTCATCGGCGGGAATATTACATAATCGATCCAACCGCAGTCGTCGCCATTGGAAACTGAATAGTCCTTATCGTAAACCCAGCTAAAGGTGTGTTCGCCCTCGGTTACTGCATATGAAACCTCGGTCCAATCAACCTCCCCTGACCATTCATCCTGGAGGCTGCCATCGATGAAGAACTGCAGGAAATCGTAGGTAGCTTCAGAGGAAACTTTGTACCAGAAAGAAATCTCCCCGTCGGCTGTCACATCCAGTGTAATCTCCAGCCTGCTTTCGGATTGGTCACCAATTGGTCCTGATTTTGCGGAGTAGGTTCCTTCATGCGACTCATTGGAAACAACCGACCAGTCAGCATCTCCGGAAGTTTCCCAGTCATAGCTTGTGAGATCGCCCGATTCAAAATCTTCTACCTGAATGCCTACGGCGAGGTTCAGGTTGAAGCTGTAATCGAAATCATTGCCGTTGGAGCTGCATGAAACTTCAAGCATGCCAAAAATGGAGTAGCCTTCGGGAGTTTCGGCATCCACGGTAATATTGATGTTGCCGGTGGCTTCTTCGCCGGGGGCAATTGTTCCAAAATCCAGGGCTGTTGAATTTACAGTGATGTAGGGATCGTTGGTAGCATATTCAGCCAAAATATCGGTGGCATCATATAATCCGGAATTCTTAAGGGTTACTATCACTGTAGCCGTTTCACCGGGATCGAGTCGTCCGTTGTTATTCCCGGACGGGTCTTCAATTTCGATGCTGCCCATGTTCATGGCATAGGCTGTTTGCGCCAGCGCCTTGATGCAGAAATTACCCGTGTTTTGAAATCCGGAAGGATCGTCATAATCGTAAAAATCCAACCAGTCGCCACCCATTTTGTAATAGCTTTCACCTTCACTTGCCGTTGATTCCACAATTGTTTTTGATCCGCCACCCAAAAGTACCGGCACATCCGAGGTACGGTCGTAAGGAATGCCGCCGTCTGACAGGCTGAGGTAAACGTAAAAATCCTCTCCTGTAGTTATTTCCAACGGAGTGGAGAGGTCAACGGTATGTAGTCCCTGATGGGCAAAAAAGCCGGTTTCCTCAGCCAGTACATTTTGCAATTCGCCATTCGTGAAATCATCATAAATCGTAACTGTAAAAGTTACATCATCTGCAGCGGTGAAAAAATTCACGGCTGAAATCACATCGTTCGATTCGGCAGTGAATGCATTGAAGGCTTCATCGGCAGTCTCCAACTGGTCGCGCCATCCATGGTAGTCGTGATAGTAAATTTTGGTATATTCCATCAGTTCGACATCGATAAATGACACCGCTCCCATTTGCGGCTCTTTACCAGCCCACTTGTCATAGTAAGAAATCCAGAAATATCCGTCGAGGCCCCAGCTTGCGCCCCAGCTGTTTTTACAAAGCCATGCGCCGTCTTCGGGAGCCTGTGTTGATTTTTCATCATCCCAGCCAACGATTGCAATCGAGTGGTTTGGCAGATCGCTGGTTGATGGCGGCTGATAGTGAACGTAGTTTGAAATATATGATCCGCTGTAACACATGCAAGTTGCCATCACGCCATATTCCATCACCTTCATTTTCACCTCGTCGATATTGCTGAGGTCTTCGCCGGTGTTGTACCATTCCACATGGCGCGGATAATATTTGTGGTATGAGTCATCATCCCTTGCTGGTGGTGAGCTGTAGGTGTTTCCATCCACTTCGCGGGTAGAGCCTTCACCCCTGGAATGATATGCTGTGGTCACCCGGTAATCGCCACCCTGGTGCACTTCCAGTCCGCTCCCTGACGGCGGATCCAAATCTTCGTTAAAGTGGTCGTTAAACCCGTTCCACCAGTCGAGGTGGTATTCGGCCAAAGCCGGTTCGCCGGTTTCGCCGGCAGCGGCCCAGTTGCCGGTTATCAGCATATTTCCTTCCATGGATGCCAGCGAGCCGTGGGTCCAGCAGGTTCCTCCCTGTTGGTTTTTGACGGAAGTAACAAGGTTTTCGCCATTTACATCGCGCAGGTCATAAGATGAAGGAATGGTAAACTGACCTTCAACGGTAAGCGCCTTGATGCAGAAATTACCAGTATTTTGATATCCTGAAGGATCATCATATTCGTAAAAATCAAGCCATTTGCCGTCCTCTTTGTAAAAACTTTCTCCCGGGTTGGCTGATGATTCAACCAAAACCCTGTAATCTGCGCCAAGCAGCACAGGCACTTCAGAGGTACGATCGTAAGGATGGCCGCCTTCGGACAGATTCAGATAAATATAAAAATCATCTCCATCAGCGAGATTTACCGGTGTAGTCAGATCGATGGTGTGGAATCCTGAATAGTCAATGGTTCCCGACTGGCTGGCCATCATGTTCTGCAAGTTTCCACCGGAGAAATCGTTATAAATTTCGATGGTGTAATCCACATTGTGCACAGCGGTAAAAAAGCTCACCGCCTTTAGCATTTCAGTTCCATTAGCAGTATATGCATTGAAAGCTTCCGTCAGGTCTTCCTTCGTGTCGCGCCAGCCGTGATAATCGTGATAGTAGGTATTTTCGTACTGCAGGGGCTCAACATCCTGGAAAGAGATAGCTCCCATTTCAGGTTCGCGACAGGCATGCTTGTCATAATACGAAATCCAGAAATATCCATCGTTACCCCACCAATCGCCCCATGAATTTTTCACCAGCCATGCACCTGGTTCTGGTGCCTGGGTTACTTTGTTGTCATCCCAGCCGATGATGGCTACGGCATGATTGGGGTCGATCGTGCTTGAGGGCGGCTGATAATGGATGTAGTTTGAAATGAATGCCCCATCGTAGCACATGCAGGTACCCAACACACCGTATTCCATGATTTTCTCCTTGATCAAATCGATGCCGTTGAGGTTTTCATCCATAGTGTACCATTCGATGTGGCGGGCATAATAATAATGATAATCATCGCTGTAGCGCAGCGGAGGCGAGTTATAGGACTGCCCGTCGATGTCGCGCACGGCACCTTCGTTTCTTGAAAGGTAAGCAGAAGTAACGCGATAATCACCACCCATGTGCACTTCCAGGCCACTGCCTGAAGGAGGGTCGATGTCGTCGTTGTTGTGTTGGTTAAAGCCATTCCACCAGTCCAGGTGATATTCGGCAAGTGCGGGCTCACCCGTTTCACCGGCGTCGGCCCAGGCGCCGGTCATAAGCAGGTTGCCTTCCATGGCAGCCATGGCGCCGTGCGTCCAGCAGGTTCCGCCTTGCTGGCTTTTTACGGAAGTTACGTAATTGGTTCCGTTAAAATCCCTGAGATCGAAAGTTTCGGGGAGTTGTGCAAAAATTGCCAATGCAATAATTGCGAGCAAAGTAGTTAAATAGAGTTTTTTCATTTGTTTAAGATATTGATGAATAAAGTTTTTGAATTCAAGATCATGCAACAAATGTAATAAAGTTATTAAGAAAAATTAACAACCGTAAAGCGGACACAACCTGTGCCTCTCTGAAAGACCTGTCAGTAGTGGAATTCAAAAACCCTGATTAACACGCCGACTTTGCTATTTAGAATCGATCAAAAAAAAGAGGTTATCACAAAAAAGCGCTGCTTTGCGATGTCATCCATAAAACTGTAAAATGTAATTGGTTAAACCGCTGCGCTTAGGGATGACATTGTTAACTAAAAACGTTTTCAACATCCTGCACTCACCCGTAGTTGATTTTTCTACTTTTGCCTGCATCAAACCAACCTGCATTGATCGATAAAAATACCATATCAGAAATCCTGGACGCCGCAAGAGTAGAGGACGTGGTGGGTGAATTTGTTTCGCTGAAAAAGCGGGGCAACCGTTACCTTGGACTGTGCCCCTTCCACAACGAAAAAACGCCTTCATTTACGGTTACACCGCGGCTTGGTATTTTTAAATGTTTCGGCTGCGGCAAAGGTGGCGATGCCGTGAATTTCCTGATGGAGCACGAAAAACTCTCATACCCCGAAGCCCTGAAATACCTGGCCAAAAAGTACAACATTGAGGTGCAGGAGGAGGAAAAGACCGCCGAACAGGTTGAGGCTGAAAAAGAGGAAGAAAGCCTGATGATCCTCACCGAGTTTGCGGCAAAGCATTTTGCGCACAACCTGTTCAACACCGATCAGGGCAAAGCCATTGGGCTGAGTTATTTTAAAGAGCGTGGGTTCAGGGAGGAAATCATCAAAAAATTCGGGCTGGGTTATGCCATCGATCAAAGCTCAGCCTTTACCGACCATGCGCTGCGCCACGGCTATAGTTTGGAATACCTCAAACAAACCGGGCTTACCAAAGACAAAGGCTCGGGCACC
>JAGYLT010000164.1 GCA_018400545.1 Bacteroidales bacterium | reverse complement strand
GAACCTGATGGACTCGAATTGTATTTTTCCGGAAATATTCCGGGTGGTGCCGGGCTATCTTCCTCAGCCTCTGTGGAAATGGTAACCGCTTTTGCATTGAACGACCTTTATCAACTGGATTTGAATATGCTGGATTTGGTCAAGATTTCGCAAAAAGCAGAAAATGATTTTGTGGGTATGAAGTGCGGAATTATGGATCAGTTTGCCGTTGGGATGGGAAAGGCCGGGCATGCGTTGTTTCTAAATTGCGGAACCCTGGATTATGAGCTCATTCCGTTAAAGACCGATGGATATAAAATCGTGATTGCAAACACCAACAAGGCGCATAAACTCGAAGATTCAAAATACAACCAGCGTGTGGAGGAGTGTGCAAAAGCTGTTGAGTATCTGTCTAAAATTAAACCCATTGCCTCGCTGAGCGAGCTTACCTACCTGGAATTTACGGATATCAAGCATCACATTCCCGACATCACCATTCGGAAACGGGCTAAGCATGTGCTTTCAGAGAATCAACGGGTGCTGGATGCCGTGAAGGTTTTGCGGGAAAACAAGCTGCGGGTTTTTGGAAAACTGATGAATGCATCGCACAATTCGCTCAGGTACGATTATGAGGTAACCGGTTACGAACTGGATACCATGGTGGAGGAAGCCCGCAAACAGCCGGGTGTACTCGGAGCAAGGATGACCGGCGGCGGGTTTGGCGGATCGGCCATAGCACTGGTTCAGGAAGATCAGGTGGAAACATTCATAGAAGAAGTTGGAATTACATACAACAAAAAGACAGGCCTTAGCGCCGATTTTTATATTTCGGAAGCCGGAGATGGCACCAAAAGTTTCAATTAAAAAAATCAGTTTTAATTATGGGAAACGATAAAAAAAAGAACGGAAAAGCGAAAAACAACGACAAAAAGCTACCGAACGATTTTTATGAGGAGGAACTCAGGAAAATGCAGATCGAACTGGTGAAACTCCAGGAATGGATAAAACATAAGGGCTTAAAGGTTGTGGTGATTTTTGAGGGACGCGATGCCGCCGGCAAGGGCGGTACCATCAAACGGATCATTCAGAGCCTTAACCCCAGGATTTGCCGCGTGGTTGCGCTGGGAACACCCACCGAGCGGGAAAAGTCACAATGGTATTTTCAGCGGTATGTACCACATCTTCCTGCTTCCGGCGAAATGGCACTTTTCGACAGGAGTTGGTACAACCGTGCCGGCGTGGAGCGGGTTATGGGATTTTGCACGGATGAAGAATACTGGGAATTCCTGCGTTCGTGTCCCAATTTTGAACGCATGCTCATACGATCCGGAATCATCATGATCAAATACTGGTTTTCGGTGAGTGTGGAAGAACAGGAAAGGCGCTTCCAGGCGCGCATCAACGATCCTACAAAACGCTGGAAACTCAGCCCCATGGATGTTCAGTCGCGCCAGAAGTGGGTGGAATATTCCCGGGCCAAAGATGAGATGTTTGCCTACACCGACACCAAAGTTTCGCCGTGGTATGTGGTGCCTTCGGATGACAAAAAGAAGGCACGCCTCAATTGCATCAGCCACCTGCTTGGTATGATTCCTTACAAGGACTTAACACCTGAGCCTTTTGAATTGCCCGAACGCCCGGATGCCAAAGGCTACGTGAGGCCACCGATGGATGAACAGACTTTTGTTCCCCAGAAATACTAGGTGAGATAATTCGCGAAATCCGGGTACTTGCCATATTAAAACTTCCTGCAACCGGCCGCTTAATCAGTAGAAATGATCTCCGAAATTACAGCCAAATCAATCTTGCGGACCTATAAAAAGATTGACTCCTGGTTTATTGCCCGGTATGGGCTGAACCTTTATCGGGGCTGTACTCACGATTGTGTGTATTGCGATGGAAGGGCCGAAAAGTATCAGGTCGGTCTGGATTTCGGAAGCTCTGTTCAGGTAAAAGTAAATGCTCCCGAATTGCTCAACCGGGCGCTGAATCCGGAGCGGAAAAGAAAGCCGTTAAAAAATGGTTTTGTGGTATTGGGCGGCGGAGTTGGAGATTCATATCAGTCGGCCGAAATCAAATATCAATTGGCCCGGAAATGTCTGGAAGTTTTTCTGAAGTACCAAACACCTGTCCATCTGATTACAAAATCCGATTTGATTTTACGGGACATCGATCTGATCAAAAAGCTTAGCCAAACTTCAAAAGTGCTGGTAAGTTTTAGTTTTTCAATGGTGGATGATGAGCTTGCCAATTTGCTTGAGCCATGTGCATCACTGCCATCCAAAAGGCTTAATGCTATCCGGAAATTTAAGGCTGCCAAAATTCCGGTTGGCGTTTTGCTCCTGCCTGTTATTCCCGGAATTACGGATACCACCGAAAAAATGGAAGAAAGCCTGGCAGCGATAAAAAATGCGGGCGCCGACTGGATGCTCTTTGGTGGCATGACCCTGAAACCGGGGCGGCAAAAACAGCATTTTTATGATTTCCTTCAAAAATATAATCCTGATTTTGTAGCGGGCTACGATAAAATTTACAAAGACAACAAGTGGGGTGGGGTGTCCTCACAATACTATCGTAAAATCAGCGACAGGTATCAAAAAATATATGGCAAATATCACATGCCCAAATGGATTGCTCCAAAACTTTATGATGGAAATCTGGATGTGAATGAGAAAATTGCCCTGATATTTGAGCAAATGGATCACACCCTGAAATCACAAAATAAAGTTTCGCCTTTTGGCTATGCTGCATACCAGATCAGTAAACTAAAAGTCCCGATTTCGGAGATGATGGATAACCTGAAGAAAATACCGGGAGTTGGCCCTTACACGGTAAAAGTTATCCATGAAATTCTGGAAACCGGAACATGCAGTAAATACGATGAATTGCTGGCCGGATAAATTTGTAGTTGCATACTGCCGTTAACTGTATCAGAATTGGATTTTTATAAATTCAAAAGCAAATTTTTATTCAGAATACCCTGAGTTTTTTTTTATTTCCTTTCACAGACTTCAACAATAACAAATATTTTGAACAACCCAATCTACACTCTGTTAATCCACCATTAATTTAAACATTCACTTAACTTGTATAATTCTTTAATCAAAAGAACGATAAGAAAAATGAAAGATACATTGATGAAACCGGTTACTGTTCAGGGAGTAAGATATTTAACAGATTCAGCATACGTTTTAAGGTTTGATAGAAATGGCAGAAAGTACAGAGCCGGCCAGCACGTAATTCTTGGAATTAAAAATGAAAATAATGCCCGTGAATACTCAGTTTACAGCGGGGAAAACGATGATTTTTTTGAAGTATTGATAAAAGAGGTGCTTGAGGGCGATGTTTCCAAAAGGCTGAAAAAGCTCCGGCCGGGAAGCCAGCTTCAGATGGACGGCCCCATGGGGTTTTTTACCATCGAACCTGATACTGTTAAAAATGAAAAAGTTTTTCTAATTGCAACCGGAACAGGTATTGCGCCTTTCCGGAGTTTTGTAAAATCATATCCTAACCTGAATTACCATTTGATTCATGGCGTGCGTTATGGAAATGAGGCTTACGATAAGGATGAATACGATCCCAAACGTTTTACTTTGTGCACTTCCGGTGATGAATCCGGAGATTTTAATGGCCGTGTAACGGAATATCTCAAAGCACAGGAAGTTGACACAAGTGCACAATATTTCCTGTGCGGCAACGTCAAAATGATACATGAGGCATTCGATATCCTCAGCCAGAAGGGAGTGCCAGAGGATAATATGCATGCCGAAGTTTATTTTTAACTTTGTGCGAAACTTTCATAGAAAATGCTTTTAAATGTCGATTTAAATATTGAACAGATATTAAACCTGATCATCCAGTTGCCTGAAGATGACCAAAAAAAACTGATTGGACAGCTTAAAAATCTGGATACATCGGAACCGCCACTTTCAACAGAAAAACTCAAAGAATTGGCATTGAGCGCTCCGACCTGGACTGATAAAGAGTACGAGGAATACATCGAAAGAAGAAATCACATTAAATCTTCCAGGTTGTCATGATTTTGCCGATTTACAAATAGCATCAATAGCAATCTCGCGAAATGTGCCAATAAGTACGCTGAATGTAAAGCATTTTAAAAATGTTTCAGGGTTGCAACTCTTCGATTCCTGATTTTGGAACAGATAATTACTTTATGAGATACCACCTTATTACCTTAGGATGCCAGATGAATATGTCGGACTCGGAGAGGGTTCGCACGGTGATTGAAAAACAAACCGGCTACCAGTGGACCGACAACGAGGAAGAAGCCAACCTGCTCGGTATCCTGGCCTGCTCAGTGCGCCAGAAAGCCATCGACAAGGTTTATACCAGAATTACGAAATGGAATAAATGGAAAAACAGGAAGAGCCTGGTTACCTTTATTTCCGGATGCATCCTGCCCAATGACATGGATAAATTCCTGAAGTTGTTTGACATCGTTTTCAGGATGAGCGAGCTGGAGAAACTGCCTGAGATGATCAAACAATATGGTGTGGTAACGCCCGCTTCATTGTTTAACGATTTGCAGGGAATGCCCGGCAACGACAGCATCGAAAACTTCTGGAAAGTTACACCGCATTACAGTTCCGGGTTTGAGGCATTTGTCCCCATCCAGAATGGATGTGATAAATTCTGTACATTTTGTGCGGTTCCTTATACCCGTGGGCGGGAAGTTTCAAGGCCATCCGAAGAAATCATTGCTGAAGTGGAGCGCCTGGTCAATCAGGGCTACAAGTCCATAACGCTGTTGGGGCAGAATGTCAACTCATATGGCCTGGACAAAAAAGGTGAAGAAATCTCTTTTCCTGAATTACTCAGACAAATAGGTGAATACGGTAATAAAAGTGATAAGGATTTCTGGGTTTATTTCACTTCGCCACACCCCCGTGATATGACCGATGAGGTGATTGAAGTGATTGCAGCTTATGATTGTCTGGCCAAACAAATCCACCTGCCCATCCAGTCGGGTGATGATAAGGTGCTCATCCGCATGAACCGGAAACATAACGTGGCAAAATACCGCAGCATTATGGATAGCATCCGCAGGCTTTTGCCCCAGGCTACGGTATTTACAGATATCATTGTCGGGTTTACCGGTGAAACCGAAGAACAGTTTCGGAACACCCGGAAGATCATGGATGAATTTAAATACAACATGGCCTACATCGCCCAGTATTCGCCACGCCCCGGAGCTACAAGTTCCCGCTGGGCCGACGATATTCCGAAAGAAGTGAAAAGTGCAAGATTCCATCAGTTGAGCCAGGATCTCCGCAGGCATACTGCAGTTCACAACCAGAATATGATTGGTAAAGTTTTCAGGGTGCTGGTAACCGGACAGGATCGTAAAAAAGGTTTTCTCTCGGCCCTCACCGAAGGCAAGATTGTTTGCCGCTTCGCTTCAGAGAATGAAAATCTGATCGGTGAATTTGTGCATCTTAAAATCACTTCTTCAACTGACTTTTCTGTGGAGGGAGCGCTTGTGATGGCCGAAGCACAGGTGTCCTGATCCCATATTTCCCATTTTCTTTTTCCAGTGTCAAAGTTTGAATTATTTTTGTTTTTTTGTAAGCAAAATCATTACAATACTTTGTCAATGAAGAAATATTTCAGCTTGTTTTTGCTCACAATCATTTCGTTCCCGGCTATTTGCCAGGATGTTTACTTCCCGCCCGAATTCGAAAAACAGGAGGGCCTGCT
>JAGYLT010000163.1 GCA_018400545.1 Bacteroidales bacterium | reverse complement strand
AGGTTGAAGATTCCGCCACCGCCATAGGTTGCCTCGTTTATGAGGATGAACATGTGATCGTAAGGCACGGTGGATGCCACATCGCGGATGGTGCGGTTGTCGTAGGCCAGCGCATAGCGTTCCGAATCGAAAGCGCTGTATGACATCGACAGTGGCGTCCGCCTGAAAACGCCGGGATGCGGCTTGTTTACGCCGCTTTTTGCTGCCGGGGTTTCCACAGCCAGTACGTTAAAATCCGCCTTGCGCGACATGAAGGGTTCTACCTTGAACAATTCTGTGCTTAGCCGTTCCACATCTGCCCGGAACTTGTCCATTTCTTCGGCAGTGTAACCATCTCCCAGGATAACGATGTCCACCTTGCGGGTGGGATCGCCATTATCAATCAGCGTCCAGCTTTTATACGGACTTTGGTATTCGGCCGGGTTTACCTTACGGGATTCGGGGTCGATTCCGGTTCGCCAGATTTCCTGAAAATTATTTTTCTCATCCCTTTTAAATATTAGCAGTTCCACAGGTTTATTTGGCCAGGGAAATCTTGCCGATTCATGAAATGTTCCCCATCGGGTTTTGGCTTCCGGGATGGTTTGCCATTCGCCGAAAATGCTGGCAAATCCGCGGCTGTAAATCGGTTCACCGGATTTAGCATCCCTGATTTCAAAAAAGTATAATCCGCGGTTCAGGTTGTCCAGGAGTTGGGTTTTGCTCCCGGCCCATGCGCCGTCGTTAATAATCCGGTCAACAGAAAAATGTTCTTCAGTTGCTGTGCCGGTATGAAAATAATCCACGCGCATCGTGGCATCGGTAAAGTAATCGTCATAATTATTTTTTACATTAGTCTGCGGAAAAATAAAAACCGGTAAGATCAAAAGAATGATCGATGTAAGTGTTTGCCTCATGGGATGATAAAATTTAGTCATTTAAATGTATTGAGGTGTTTAACTATTTACTTAACTACTTTGGTTATGAAATCTGGAAAATTTTCACCACAGATTACTCAGATTGACACAGATAAACATTGATCAGAATAATTCTGTGTTAATCTGTGCTATCTGTGGTCAAATTTCTGATAAATCGATTAAAATCATTTTGTCACTGTTTATAAATCAATAACCTGTAATAAATTATTTGTTATCTGATGGTTAAACAAAGTATTTAATTGAACACCTCAAAATATGTATTATAACCTGATGCAAGAATTACGAAATATTCAATTCCTGTTCAAGCCCTGCAATTTTAAAGGTCTTTTTAATAAATGGATTGGTGCCGACAATCGAGAAATTGGTTTTACCGGCTTTTTTTGCAATCACGATGCACAGCCTGATAAATGCTGAGGTCACAAATTCCACATCCTTAAAATCAAAAGTAACTTGAAGTGGGTTATTGTGGTCTTTCCGTAGTTTTTCGTCCACTTCATATTCCAGTTCTTCTTTGATTTTTATCGACAGGTCGGTATCGAGTTTACCGCTAAATTTACAGTGCAGTATGTTTTGGTGGTGATTGAAAATATAATCTGCCATGGTTTTTTGCATTAATGGTTTTTAAAATACGCTTTTATAAATTTTTCATATCCGTACGATTCATTCAGGAAGTTCTCCTGGTCGAATGCAAACCATTTCTCGTTTTTCCGTGGCCTGCAAACGCGCTGAATATTGATCAGGTTACGCGCCGAAACATTTTCGGTGGTGATGTTTTTACCCCCGCTTCCGCAACCCAGGGTGAATGAAGTGTGCAGATCGTTGAACATTCCACCCACCGCTCCATGCACTGACGGGGTGTTAACCATGATGCGCCCCGCGTTCATCAGTTGCGAAAATTCACGTACCCTGACATCATCATTTGCGTAGATGCATGCCGTATGCCCGACTCCGCCAAGGTAATTCAGGTCGATGCACAGCTTGATCGCCTCATCGTAATCATCACATTCATAAAATGCCAGGATGGGTGCCAGAATTTCCTGCGACAGCGGATACTCTTTCCCCAGTTGATTTTGCGGGGCAATCATAATTTTGGTTTCTTCAGGAACTGATATCCCCGCTAGTCCGGCGATAAACTGCACTGATTTGCCCACAATGTCGGCACTCATAATTCCTTTTTCGTAATTGAAAACTACTTTTTCCAGTTTTGAAATTTGATCTTCATTCAGGAAATAGCAGTCCTTTTCTTCGAATTCGGCCCGGAGAGCAGGTGCAAGCGATTTCTCGCACACAATGGCCTGCTCGCTGGCGCAGATGGTTCCGTTATCAAAAGTTTTGGAACTGATGATGCTGTCAACGGTAAACGAAATATCCGCGCTGCGGTCGATGAAAACGGGGACGTTGCCGGGGCCCACGCCAAGGGCAGGATTTCCGGAACTGTATGCCGCATGCACCAGTCCGGTTCCACCGGTTGCCAGGATCAATGCGGTTTTGGGATGAACCATAAATTCGTGGGTGAGTTCCCGGTTTGTTTCGGGCAAAATCTGAATGCAATCTTCCGGGGCACCGGTAGCGATGGCTGCATCATAGCAGATTTTAACGGTTTCGGAGCAGGCTTTGGGCGCCTTCCGGGGCGGACTGATGATGATGGGATTTCTGGATTTTAGCGAAATCAGAATCTTAAACATCACCGTGGATGTGGGATTGGTTACCGGGATAATGCTGAAAATGGGGCCGATAGGCTGGGCGATCTCCACATCTCCCGAAACATGATCTTCCGAAATGATGCCGGCAGTGCGTTCATGTTTAATACTTTCATAAACCAGATGTGTGCCCACCACATTTTTTATCACTTTATGCTGCCAAATACCAAGGTCGGTTTCTTCGGCGGCCATTTTGGCCAGTTTCACGCGGCTGTCGAATCCGGCCTTGTAAACATTGGTTACAATCGTATCAGTTTCCGCCTGACTGAACTGATTGAAAACGGCGCCGGCAATCACGGCATTGCCAATAATTTCATCAGCAATTTCTTTGTAGGATTTCATATGAGCTGAATTTGGTTAACTTTTGATTGATATTTTTCGCTCAAAAATGTTGAACGTATTTTTTTTCACTGGGTTTACCTGACAAATTTACGAAGAAACATAACATTGCTAAGGAATTACCACATCATCTTTCCCGATGAGTGGTTTTCCCTGGTAACGCAGAAGCAGTTGAGCAACAGCCAGCGTATCCTTCTGGCAATATTCCACAATCCGCTCCAGGTTTTTCTCCTTCCAGTAAACTTCGCCTACCATGCTGCCATCGATATCGTCTTTCGGACTGGGAATATCAAAAATGGTGGTGAGCAATTGCAGGGATGTGAAATTTTTATAATCGCCAAACCGCCAGAGTTCCATGGTGTCGAGGTGCTGGACTTCCCAGGGCTTTTTTCCGTGGAGGTTCAGTATTTTGGGCAGTGAGATACCGTTTACCAGCATCCGCCGGGCGATGTAGGGGAAATCAAATTCCTTCCCGTTGTGGCCGCAAAGCAGATGGTTGGGCTGGTTGTAAAACTTGTTGAGCAAATCCGCAAATTCCTGCAGAAGCATTTTTTCGTCATCTCCGTAAAATGATTTAACGCGAAATGTTGAATCGTGGATGATGCCCGTTGAAATGCAAATGATCTTGCCGAACTCGGCGTAGATTCCGGCACGTGGAAACAGCTCAAGAGGTGTGTCGGTTTCAGCTTTTGCAATTTGCGAAGCTTTTTTGTCCCAAAGGAGCTTGAGCCTCTCCGGCATGTCCGTGTATTCGGGGAATTGGGGCACCGTTTCGATGTCGAGGAATAAAACGTCTTCCAGGCGTAAGTTTTCAATCATAGCTATTGTTTTTATCTTTACGCAATAAAATTAAGAAGAAAAATGAAAGCATTGCAAATTATCACAAATTTCTGTCAACTAATATTGTTGTTTGTCATGGCATTAATCCTTGTGGGTTGCCCGGTTGAGGATGAGCCTGTGGTTATTCCCATCGGCCCGGATATTGAAATAGTATCCCCAAAAAACTACACTGAGTTTAACAGTTCGGATACCATCGCTGTGATCATGAACATAAAATCGGATTACAGCAAGGTGGATTTAACGCTTAGACTTTGGAGGAATATCCATTTTATTATTTCAGATTCTCATTATTCGACGGTTACTCCGGGAGACAGCATCATCTTATACTTTCCTTTTGAAAGCTGGTTCTCCTTCGATGAGCTTTTTACGCTTACTGTTACTGCTACTGCTCCGGATAATGGACAAACCAATGAATCTGTCCAGGTTTATATCAGTGGTACTCCAAAAGAACTTCACAGCATATGGCTTATTTCGAACTTAACTTCAAACACAACATCTGTTAAAACCTTAAGCCCAGCGCTGGAGTTGTTACATGAATTTACTTTTCAGGGAAATTATGCCGGCAGTGATGTTCAATCTGCCAGAAAAAAATTTGTGATTGCGGGATCAAATTTTGGGGATTTAACGGTTTATGATGCAGATACCTACGCACCCGAATGGAATGTGCCCATTATATCCAATCCTGTCCAGCCATATTTCACGGATGTAAAGTTTTACGATGATTTATTGTATGTTTCTTATTGGGACGGTCTTGTAAAAGGATATAATCGTGATGGAATAAAGAGTTATCAGGCTGAGGGCCTGAGCAATGTTGTTCCACAATTGATGCATCTTAACAGCGACAAACTCTACAGCCCGGGTTTTCAGCGCAGCAATGTATCTCAAAACTGGTGGGTAACAAGTAATTTAAAAGGAGGGATGATCCTGTATTCCCAACCCATTACTTTTGAGCCGGTTGGTTTTACGAATTTAAGTAATTCTGAAATACTGATATTTGCCAACAATAGTGATGGAAAACTGGACACTAAAAAGTTCCACGGCATTTCCAGTCCTTTCAGCGATCCTTATGAGCCTTTCAGTTTGCCGGATGAGAAACTAAACTACAGTTGTTTTGTTAGCGGATCTCAGGTTTTATTAGCCACTGAAAATGGGATATACCATTATAAATATGAGGAATCGATTTACCAGGTTAGCGATCTGCCCAATGTGGTTGCACTTGGGTATGACGATTTAAATGAATTGATCTGGGCGGCATCCGGAAATACGCTTTATACAATGACCTTTTCGGGTGAAATTGTTGAAGAATATGCCGTTGAAAACGATATTTTGAATTTCCATCTTTTATACAAATAATTAAAACGCGCTATGGGAAATAAGATACTCGTTTTTATGGTGGAGGACGACCACAATTTCGGGGCGGTGCTCAAATCCTATCTTGAAATACATGATTTTGTGGTGCATTGGGTAGATGACGGAAAACATGCCGTGAAAGAGTTCCGGTCGGATGATTTCGACATTTGCATCCTTGACGTGATGCTGCCCAATGTGGATGGATTTCAGATTGCCAAAGAGATTCGCTTTGCCGATAGAAGCATACCATTGATTTTTCTCACTGCCAAAACCCTGAAGGAAGACATCCTGAAGGGTTTCAGCCTGGGTGCCGACGACTACATCACCAAACCTTTTGATTCTGAGGTTTTGCTCTGCAAGATCAGGGCCATTTTGAAGCGCAATGAAACAGATCGCGAAAAGCAGGAAGAAAAAGACGAGTTTCAAATCGGGAAGTACAATTTTAACTATCCGCATCGAATCCTCAGCCTGGATGGGGATGAGCAAAAACTCTCACCCCGTGAAGCCGAATTGCTGCGCATGCTTTGCCTCAAAATTAATGATGTGCTGCCCCGCGAAATGGCATTGAAGAAAATCTGGG
>JAGYLT010000162.1 GCA_018400545.1 Bacteroidales bacterium | reverse complement strand
CACCTTCCTTACCCTGGTGGTTGTGCCGGCCATGTATTTTATTTCGTTCAGGAGAAAAGCTGCCAAAGCAGTAATTTCTGAATAACAGGTTTCACCTTTAAAAGTATTTTTGTCCCGGGGTATGAATGCTCCGGGACTTTTTATTGTTGTAATAAATATCGATTTATTATCATTTCAAAAACGCATCGAATGAACCATTTAAAACTTTTTTCACTGGCCTTAATCCTAAGCATTTTTGCTACTTCCTGCCAGAACTCAGTTGATCAGCCGGACAATTTAAAACCTGCTACGCACATGGATTCGATCAGCTACATCATTGGTTATGATTACGGAACCGGCATTCGCGACCAGAAAATTGAAGCCGACCCGGCGATGATCTATAAAGGGATTTTTGACGCGCTGAAAGATAATGAGCCTTATTTCAGTGATTCGGTGCGGGAGCAACTTGTGGAGGATTTTAATGAAGTTGTGAAGCAAATGGAAGAGAAGCGGTTTCAGGAAATGGTGGCAAAAAACAAGGAGGCAGGCAGGAAATTTATGGAACAGAATAAAGAAATTTCCGGTGTTGTGGAACTGCCATCGGGCCTGCAGTATAAAATCCTGAAAATCGGAAAAGGGAATGAATTCCCGGCAGCCAACGACAGCATCACAATTCATTATCGTGCCATGTACACCGATCGCACTACCTTTGATATGTCATACGAAACCGGGCCGGTGGGCATTCGTGCCGATCATCTGGTGAAAGGGTTGTCGGATGGAATTCAACTCATGAAAAAAGGAGCCATCTGGGAATTTTATATCCCGCCGGAGCTGGGCTATGGCGATCAGAATTACCGCGATTTGATCCCCGGCGGCAGTACTGTGATTTATTCGGTGGAACTGATTGATATTCATTGATGACCTTCAATCAAAACTTAACTCCACAGCTATTTATATCAGAGTCAAAACTCTCTATTTTCAAAGGGAATCATCAGCGATTTTAAATGGTGTTTAATCATCCGGCAATAACAAAATCCATTTTCCGGTGTTTTGATGATCAAATTAACAATATCATTTATCATGGATAACTTCACATATTACAATCCCACAAAAATCATCTTCGGAGAAAACACCATTTCACAAATTGCAAAGGAAATCCCTTCCGATGCCAAAGTTTTGGTCACCTTTGGTGGCGGTTCCATAAAAAAGAACGGCGTTTACGACCAGGTGATTAAAGCGTTGAAATCGCACACTGTGATGGAATTTGGCGGCATCGAGGCCAATCCGCAGTATTCCACACTGATGAAAGCCGTGGAGCTTTGCCGCAATGAAAAGATCGATTTTCTGCTTGCAGTTGGCGGTGGATCGGTTATTGACGGCACAAAATTCATTGCAGCCGCAGCGCCTTTCAAGGGAGAGCCATGGGATATTTTGGCGAAGTATGCCAAAGTGAAATCAGCAATTCCACTGGCTTCGGTTCTAACATTGCCAGCCACAGGATCTGAGATGAATTCTTTTGCTGTTGTTTCAAGAAAAGAACTTGGAAAAAAACTCGCGTTTGGGTCACCATTTACTTTCCCTCAGTTTTCGGTGCTCGATCCGGCGGTAACCCGCTCGCTTTCAAAAAGGCAGCGTGGAAACGGCGTGGTGGATGCTTTTGTGCACGTTACCGAGCAGTATCTCACCTATCCGCAAAATGCGCCATTACAAGATCGTTATGCAGAAGCCGTATTAAAGACGCTCATTGAGGAAGGCCCGGAATATGTTGAAAATACTGACAATATGGATGCAGCCAAAAATGTGGTGTGGTCGGCAACGATGGCACTTAACGGAACACTAGCAGCAGGGGTGGTTACCGACTGGGCCACCCACAGCATCGGGCATGAGCTCACCGCACTCCACGGAATCGATCACGCCCGCACACTGGCCATCGTTTGGCCCGGAATGATGCGCGTGATGAAAGGTGAGAAGCGGGAAAAACTGGTTCAGTTTGCAAAACAAGTTTGGGACATTCATTCAGGAAGCGACGATGAGATCATCGATGCAGCCATTTCAAAAACCGAAGCTTTCTTCAACAACATTGGTGTTCAGACTAAATTTGAGGATTACAAACTCAAAAATTCCGACATTCAAAAAGTAATCGATAATCTCAAAGCCAATAACTTTATCGCCCTCGGCGAAAAGAAACTGGTTACGCCTGAGAAGGTTGAGGCTATCCTTGAAGACAGGCTTTAGCGTGTTCAGTTCAGCGGCTTTTGCTGCGTTTTAATGGTTAGCTTTGCAGGCTTGCTAATATTCCCTCACATGCTACAAAACTATTTTCGAAATCTGACGTTGCTCGTTTTTCTGGCTGCAGCAACTGTACTGTTTAGCCATTGTAAGTCGGATGATCCGCAGGATGAACCTAAAACCTATCCACAACTTTACATCAACGAGGTGATGCCCGACAACGAAACGGTAATTGAGGATGAAGCCGGTGAACATGACGACTGGATTGAAATCTACAACCCCAATGATGAACCGGTCGATCTGGCTGGTTGGTATATTACTGATGATCAGGAAAGTTACAGGCAATACCAGTTTCCTTTTGGCAATACCTCCAAAACTACAATCCCCGCCAAGGGGTTTGCACTGTTGTGGGCAGACGAGCAGCCCGGTCAGGGTGCATTGCATCTGAACTTCAGGTTGAGCAGCTCTGGCGAAAGTGTTTACCTGTCGCCGGATGGAGTAAGAGTCGTGCATCAGGTTGCCTTTGGGCCACAGGGTGATGTGCAATCGCCCGGAACTGATCAGTCAGTAGGTCTTGAAACGGATGGAGCATCAGGCTGGCAAATTTTTGAATCGCCTACTCCGGGTTATTCCAACGAAGAAAGTCCGGGACACCCCACAGCATTATTCATCAATGAGTTTATGGCAGCCAACGATTCGTTTATTGCTGATGGAAATGGTGAGTTTGACGACTGGGTTGAAATATTTAATGGTGGAACAGAACCCGTAGATTTTGGCGGATGGTATATTACGGATGATTCTACAAATCTCCAAAACTGGCAAATAGCAGACACATCACCAGAGCTGACGACAATACCGCCCGGGGGCTTTTTATTGCTATGGGCCGATGAGCAGCCGGAACAGGGCATATTACATGTGGGTGTAAAGTTGAATATGGAAGGAGAATATATCGGGATTTCTGCGGATGGGATCACCTATCTAGATTTTATCCGGTATGGTCCTGAAAGCATAGTGGCTCCGCCCCCGCCTGATTACTCAGCAGGACGAATATCCGATGGGGGTACACAGTGGATGACTTTTCAGCCTGGCACAGAAAATCCGCCCACACCCGGATCAGGCAACCAACCGTAAGCCATTGATATATTGTAGATCAGGGGGCCGGAATAATTGTGTACCTTTGCTTTAAACCTTAAATATTCCGGCCATGGCATTGCTTTTTAAAACCGCACAGGAAACCATCCTTAAAATCGACGAATTCTACGATAATGTGGAAGAAGGGCTGCTGCTTTTTAAGGAAGGGGTGGACAATTATGTTTCGGGCCGTGAGGATGAATTTCGTCTTAATCTCCATCATCTGGATAAACTTGAAGGGAAAGCCGATAAACGTCAGATGGAGATCGAAAACGAATTTTACATCCATTCCCTGCTGCCCCAGTTTAGCAGCGATGTGATAAACCTGCTCGAACATTCCGATGAATTGATTGATGTCCCTAAACTTAACCTCTATCGTTTTGATGTGGAAAGGCCCGATATTCCAAAATCCCTTCAGGAAAGTTTCCTGAAGTTAACGGATATATCCGTTAAAGCTGGCGAGTATGCCGTTCCGGGCGCCAGAATGTTTTTCAAGGACATAAAGCTGGTGCGCGAAAAACTCAATAAAGTGTATTTCTATGAACGCGAAACCGACTCCCTTGCTATCAAGCTTAAGCGAAAGATTTTCGACAATAACAAGCTGGATCTGAGCAGGAAAATCCATTTTCGCGAATTCGCATTTTATATCGAATCTATTTCCGATAAGGCAAAACACGTGGCCGACCTGCTTTCTTTACTGGCTATAAAGATCAAATTTTAAATGGTACTGTTTTTTCTCCTAAGCGGACTTTTCCTGGGCTGGAACCTCGGTGCAAACGACGCTGCCAATATTTTTGGTACTGCGGTGGGCACGCGGATGGTGACGTTCAGAAAAGCAGCGGTAATTGCTGGAATTTTTGTGATCATCGGTGCTGTATTGCAGGGTTCGGGAACCACTGAAACACTCGGGCAGCTTGGTCATGTCTCTACATTGGCAGCATCTTTCACGGTGGCGCTTGCGGCAGCCGTAGCTGTTTTTGCCATGACCCGCTACAACCTCCCGGTATCCAGTTCCCAGGCCATTGTCGGGGCCATTATTGGTTGGAATTTTTACAGCAACAATCCTACTGATTTACGGGTGATTGCAGAAATTGCAGGCGCATGGATTTCCGGTCCTGTCATCGGGGCGATATTCGCCATCATGCTTTATTACATTTACTGGTTGATAACCAGGTTTATCCGGGTCCATTTGCTGATCAAGGATGCCATAATCAGGTACCTGCTGATTGTGGTTGGAGCTTTTGGGGCATATAGCCTGGGCGCAAACAACATTGCCAATGTTATGGGTGTGTTTGTTCCGTCAGTATCACTGGAACATCTGAATTTAGGATGGTTTACCGTTGATACGGAGCAACAGTTGTTTTTCCTGGGAGGACTTGCCATTGCGGTTGGAATCGTGACCTACTCCCGGCGTGTGATGCAAACCGTAGGCAACGATTTAATGCCCCTAACTGCCGAAGCAGCCATCATCGTTGTGCTGGCCCATGCGCTGGTACTGTTTGTGTTTTCATCGCAATGGTTGTCGGGATTGCTTGTGG
Source organism: Bacteroidales bacterium (assembly GCA_018400545.1). The sequence goes on along the minus strand of JAGYLT010000162.1, from coordinate 876 downwards.
AAACAGGCCTGCCTCCCATACCTTTGGTTCCGGTTTCCAGTTCACAGGCCATCATCGGCGCCATACTGGGTCTTGGCCTTATCAAAGGGGTGCATCATTTAAAATTCAGCATACTTGGTAAGATTGCCCTGGGCTGGCTGATCCTTCCCGTAGCAGCCGGATTGGTTTCCTGGTTTTTGTTGTTTTTTGTGAACAATGTGTTTAAGCAGGATGTGGGCATCGGGCTATAGCATTTTGAACTGAATAATTTCTTAAAGCTGATTTTGTTGATTTCGATTTCAAATATTTAAAATGAAAAATCATTATGGAGAAACCTGGACAAATAAAACCTCGCTTCGAATTCAGAACTTTTGGGCAGCATTTCGAAAAGCAAATCGAAAAAATGAAGCAGCTCTCTGATCCTGTCCCTGAAAAATTCAGGGAGCGGAAATCCAATGAAGTTTACCTGATATCGGCGATGAATTCAACAAATAACATAAAAATCAGGGATGACAAGCTGGATATCAAAACCCTCATCAATACACAGTACGGACTGGAACAATGGGAGCCTGTAACAAAAGCGGAATTTCCCCTGAAGGCGGATTTTTTGGCAACGGAACTTTTCCCGGCATTTGAAGTTGCAATTCCGGATTTTGATCTGGAAAGTTACGGATTTGAAGATCTACTGAAGACCATCCGGATACATCCGGACTTACTCGCGGTAAACGTTAAAAAACAACGGTTCGGCTTCGTGGTAAATAAAACCATCTGCGAGGTGGCCCATGTGCTTATCAACGGGGCAAAGGTGGTGACCCTGAGTTCTGAATCCACCGAACCTGAAGACGTATTAAAAACCGTAAGAGATTTGGGACTTGAAGAAATGGAGAATATCAATTA
>JAGYLT010000161.1 GCA_018400545.1 Bacteroidales bacterium | reverse complement strand
AAAATTTATTTTTAAATTATTTTCTTTCTCCCCTCAGTCTCAATGTTTTTTTTATTTTTGAAACAAATTAGCTCACTATCTTCCTGGGCAATGAAATGATGTAATGCTGAATTATTAATCGATGACTCCGTTTAACAGGCAGATTTCCAGTATTATAAAATTTTCAAATGCTCATGAGGCAATTATCCCCAGATAATTATGCGTACGAATCAAATTTAATCAAAACAGAAATTGACTTCTCAAACATCAAAAAATGAAAAAAACACTACTTTTTCTGATAATCGCTTCTTCAATAAATTGTTTTGGCCTGAATAAATCGGATAGTTTGTGGAATGTAATTCATTCACCAGATTATTCTGATTCGCTCAAACTGGAGGCTTATGAAGTTATTACCAAGCATTTGTTAGAAACCGATTTGGATTCATGCCGGATTGTTTGTCAACAAGGTCTTGAATTCTCGGAAAAAATTGGGAACAGCCGGTTTTTGTGGTCATTCTACAACCGAATTGGAAGAACATATCGCGATGAAGGGAATATAAAAGAAACAATTGACTATTTTATCAAGGCACTTGAGGTTGCAGAGATGGCTCAGGATACATTTACCATCGCACAAACTTTGAATAACATAGGAATAGTATATGATGATGATTTGGGTGATAATGATAAAGCTTTGGATTATTACCTGAATTCGATTCAATACAAAAAACAAATATTAGGAGAAGATAAAGATTATTTTTCTTTGGTAATGACTCAAATGTATGCGGGTTTGATTTACCTTAAAAAAGAACAATGGGAAAAGGCTACTGATATTTTTAATGAGGCAGTGGTATTCACAGAGTTAATTACAGATAATGATAAAAAATATCTTGTTTACTTTAACCTGGGGCTTTTTTCCGCATATTATGGTTCACATCGCGGAAACCAGAAAATGGTTTATGAAGGAATAAAATATTATCTACTTGCAGAGGAGGCTGTGATAAAATCGGGTAATTCGATTAATTATGGTAAAACACTTGCTAATATTGCAGATGCCTACTTCTACGTAGATGAAACAGAACTTGCCAATAAAAACATAAAAAAAGCTGAATCGATTGCCACTGAAGTCAAATCACTCGACCTCTGGGAATTAATTTACAAGGTTTATCAGACTAATTATGAAAATATGAAAAATTACAAACTTGCCTATTTTTATAAAGATTCTGTAATGCAAATTTTAGACTCAATTAATTCAATGAAGCGGCAGAAAGCAATCGCCGAAATAGAAGCAAAGTATGAAACCGAAAAAAAAGAACGCGAAAACCAGGAATTGAAACAGGAAAACCTACGCCAGGTCAGAATGCGTAATGGATTCATTGGCTCTACCATCGTATTTTTAATTTTTATTGTAATCATTACCTATTTGTTTTCACGCCTGAGATTAAGGAATAAACAATTGACCCGGAGCAAGGAAGAGCTTGAAAAACTTAATATTATTCTAAAAAAATCAAAAGAAGAAACCGAAAAAGCACTTGAATTCAAATCGCTTTTCCTGGCCAACATGAGCCACGAAATCCGTACACCACTTAATATAATCATCGGATTTAACAGTATTCTCAAGAAAAAGGTTACTGAACAAAAGCTGAGAAAATATCTCGAATCCATCGAAATGAGCAGCTACAACCTGCTCAGATTCTTAAACGACATCCTCGATATGTCGAAGATTGAAGCCGGGAAAATAATGCTTACCCCGGACACCATCAATCTTAAACTTCTGATCATGAACATCCGGGAGTTGTTCTTACTAAAAGCACAGGAAAAAAAGTTGGATCTGAGTGTGGATATCGATCCCAAAATGCCGCAAAATATCATCATCGACGAAATCAGAATGCGGCAAATCCTGGTTAACCTGATTGGAAACGCCATAAAGTTCACCGAAAAAGGGTATGTGAAAATATTGGTTGATGCCCCGGTCCTGAATAAATACCAATCTGATTTTTCAACCAAAATCAATGTACGAATCAGGGTAATGGATTCCGGCATTGGCATTACAGCCCATGATCTGGAGCAGATATTCGAATCGTTCAGGCAGGTAAACACCAAAGAGCAAAAGCAGATGGGTGGTACCGGACTTGGCCTTGCCATTTCCAAACGCCTCACCGAAATGATGAACGGCGAAATATCCGTAGAAAGTAAAAAAGGGGAAGGAAGTACCTTTACTGTATTTTTTAAAGATATTCCGGTTGGCTACGGCTCCGATGAAAAACCAGGCCACAAAGCCGACCTCAGCGAAGAGCTGGAATATGAATTTACAGGCGGAAAAATTCTTGTGGCCGATGACGAAGAAATGAACCGTGGTTTGATAAAAGTATGTTTCGAAAATACAAACGTTCTGATTTATGAAGCGGCAAACGGCAAAGAAACCATTGAACTGGCCAAAAAACACCATCCGGATATCATCATGATGGACATTAAAATGCCAGGAATTGACGGACTGGAAGCCACGGAAATTATCAAAAAAGACGAAAACCTGAAAAACACCAATATCATTGCTTTTTCTGCCTCCAATATATTCGACAGATTAAATGAGGATGAAATTAAACTGTTTTCGGGATTGATATCCAAGCCTGTGCTCCTGGATGATTTGTATGAAAAAGTATCGGAGATATTACCGCACCGGGTAAAGGAAAAACCAACTACTGAAACCGATCATGCAGACTACGCTTTAGATGCTTTCAGAGATGAAGGTATGGCCGAAGCCCTGGAAAAATCTGGTGAACTATCGGAACAACTGAAACAAAAATGGATGTATGTTTACAGCAGCAACTCGATGAATAAAATTCTGGCTTTCACAAATGAAATTGAAGAATTCGCCGTTAAGAACAATCTTAATGGCCTTAAAAATTATGCATTAAAAATCAGAGAGGCCGGAAAAAAATTCGACATCGACCAGGTTAAGCAACTGATGAAAGTTTTTCCCGAATTGCTTGAAATGGTAAAATCATAATAGCGGAAAATCATGGAACCCATCTACCTAAATGAAGACATCAACATCCTTGTGATTGATGACAACACAAAAAATGTTCAGATCATCGGACAGATACTTCTTGAAAAAGACTACAATGTTTCATTTGCCACGAGTGGTTCCGAAGCGCTTGAAATCATTAAAAGCCAGGAGCGTTTTCACCTGATCCTGCTGGATATACTTATGCCGGAGATGGATGGATTTGAAGTTTGTGAAAAGTTGAAAAACAATGAAGTATCCGCACACATCCCGATCATTTTTCTTACTGCCAAATCTGACAAGGCCAGTGTGGTAAAAGGACTTGAACTGGGGGCAAACGATTATGTGGTAAAACCTTTTAATGATGACGAATTATTGCTTCGGGTAAAAACCCAGGTGGATCTGCTGAAGCAACGTGAAAAACTGGAGGAAATCAACCTGGATCTCGAAGAGAAAGTAAAAGCCAAAACTGCTGAGATTCTGCATGTCAATAAAAAATTGTCGATCCTGGAAAAATCAAAAAGTGATTTCCTAACCCTGATCAGCCATGAGCTGCGTACACCTTTAAATATAATAAACGGGTTTACCGAAATCCTCCATGATTCCCTGAAAAATACCAGCCACATCGAAGAGCTCAACAGCCTCAGACAATCCACTGACCGGCTGATTTCCCTGGCAGAAACTGCCCTGTTGATCACCGAAATACAACTGGGGAAATATGAAATTGAATATGACGAAATCGATCTGAAAGCGATTTGCGAGAACACGGCCAAACAGGCAAAAATTAATTTTTCTGAAAAAGCATTTCAACATGAAATTTCAATAAACGGAGACCCTGTGGCAATATCAGGCGATTCCGGGCTGGTAAGCAACATTGTCGGGAAAATTACTGAAAATGCGATTCTTGCGGCTGAAAAGAACGTAAGAATTATTTACGAATTGAATTTTCAGACCGACAAAACCACACTAAGGATCATCGACAATGGGCCCGGTTTTTCCGGGAAAGACCTGGAACAGCTTTTCAGCCTGTTTTCCAAAGATGGGCCTAACCTGAGGCATCAGGGATTTGGACTTGGATTAGCTGCTGTTAAGCTGGCCATGGATTTACTGAGTGGTTCGGTGAAAGCTGAAAACATGCCGGAAGGTGGCGCTATGGTGACCCTGGAATTTCCCAATAAACATTAATCTGAAAAAATAATAAACTCCTTTCTGAGCACCTCAAAATCGGGATGATGCGTGGCTGAGATTAATCCCTCGGCAGCCGAAACAAACTTTCTGCCTTTCTCAGTGAGGCCCATCACCTCTCCTTCCAGTTTTAATAATTTCCGTCTTTCAGCATCTTTAACAACCTGTTGTGCAAAATCGGGCGCCCAGCCAAGATGCCTGCTGAGATGGCTTATCCTGCGCTCTTCGATGTCTTCATTTTCACCGCTGTGATTCGCGATATGCATGGCCAGGGTCATCTGTAAAAATTCTAACTTTTGTCTTCTCTTTCGCCTGATGATGGAAAATAATCCCCGCTGGGGTGCCGTCAAAAAAACAGCAAGAAAAATCAACCCGCACATCGAGGCCATGGAACCGGATATGGAAACGTCAAGGAAACGCGCCACCCAGTATCCTGAAATTGCCGTGAAAATGCCAATAACCGTGGTGATCATGAGCATGGCTTTCAAATCGTCAGTAAGCAGGTAGGCCGCTGCCGCCGGAACAATCATAAAGGCCACCACCAATATGGCGCCCACAGCATCGAAAGCTCCAACTGTGGTCACCGAAACTGTGGCCATCAAAGCGTAGTTCATGGCAACCGGAGCAAAACCAAGGCTGGCTGCCAACCCGGCATCAAAGGTGCTGATTTTTAATTCCTTGAAAAAAACAATCGTAAACAAAACGTTGATCAATAAAATGGCAAACATTACCCAGGCATTCTGCGGCCCCAGATCAACGCCCGAAACAACCAGCCTGTCGAAAGGTGCAAATGCTATTTCACCCATCAAAACAGCATCGGTATCAATATGAATATTTGATGCATTCCTTGAGATCAGGATTACCCCAATGCTGAATAATGCCGGAAAAACCAGCCCGATGGCTGCATCTTCCTTAACCAGATTTGTTTTACTGAGTATCTCCACCAGCACCACCGTGAGTAATCCGGTAACAGCAGCCAAAAGAATCAGCAACGGAGAATTGAGAGAACCGGTAAGCAGAAAACCTACTACAATGCCGGGCAAAATAGCATGGCTGATGGCATCGCTGATCATGGCCATTTTGCGCAAAACCAGGAAAACACCTGGAATGGCGCAGGCTACAGCCACCAGCGATGCAATAATCTGTATTTCGATTTGTGGTGCTGTCATATTATATCACTTCCCGGTTGATCATTTCTACTGGCTTTTAAAATACCTTTTTCCGTGAGGCACCACATATTTTGCTCAATCTCAATCAAATGCTGCTCTTCCAAGACCCTGAGTGATTTTGGATGGTAAGCCGGCATGGCTTTGATGATATTAATTGAATGTTTGTGCTGAACATTTTCATGCGTTTTACAGGTTTCGTATAAACCTTGCAACAAATTATTGAGCTCCAGCGAACGGCGATTCCTGTTTTTATTGATCGCCCTGGCGAGCCAACCGCGTTCAGGAGCAAAAACAAATGAGATCAGGACAATGCTTACAGCTACCAAAACGATCACCGGCCCTGTGGAAATATTATTGCCTGCACTGGATATGGCAGTGCCGGTAAGCCCTGAAAGCATACCAAATATGGCTGATAAAATT
>JAGYLT010000160.1 GCA_018400545.1 Bacteroidales bacterium | reverse complement strand
TTATTCAAAAGGTAATTCCTGCGGTCTAAGAGCTTATCGATTTGCTCTGTTGTGAGGCCGGGTTTTTTTAAAACAGCATCTATTTTTGCAACCTCCTCCGATGGCTTCATCTGGTCGGTTGATGTTTCCTCTTTACTTTCCGAAACCACATCTTCCTCTTCATTAATCAGGTCATCCTCTTCCAATTCTTCGCCCAACTCAGTTTTCAAATGTCTGATAAACTCACGCATCATCTGCTGAAAAGGCAATCCCATCTGGGTAAACATCTCCTTCGGGATGTTATTTTTCACCATTTCATAGTTATTGATGATGAAATCGAGGTTTTGGGCAAAGGCGGGATCAAGGTGTGAAAAATGTTCTGCTTTGGTTTTATCTTTTATCTTTTTAAATAGCCTGATGAGCTGTTCCAGGTCTTTTTCAAAATCTTCGTTTGATTCACTCATGATTAAAAATTGTTTTTGCAAAGGTATAAAATCAAGAAAAATCGAATTGTTGCAACCTAACGATCAAATATGATGCAAATTTTGAAGAAGCAGAATCCGGCCTGAAAAAAAAACGGGGAATGCCGCTAATGCCAACATTCCCCGGATGATAGCTTTTATAAACTTTTACTCTGCCATTAATTCAGCATAATACTTATAAAAGTAAGGAATGGTTTCGATGCCTTTGTAAAAATTAAACAAAGGATAATTTTCGTTGGGCGAATGGATAGCATCAGATTCCAGTCCAAAACCCATCAGAATAGATTTTAATCCAAGAATTTTCTCGAAGGTGGAAATGATCGGGATACTTCCGCCACTGCGCACCGGAACCGGCTTTTTGCTGAAGGTATCCGTGTAAGCTTTATCGGCAGCCTGGTAGGCTTTCATATCCGTAGGCGAAACGTAGGCATAGCCTCCGTGGAGGGCTTCCACTTTAACCTTAACCGATTTTGGGGCAATGCTCTCGAAATGCTTCTGGAACAATTCCGCAATTTTATGATGATCCTGATCCGGAACCAGCCGCATGGATATTTTTGCATGTGCGGTTGAAGGGATCACGGTTTTTGCGCCTTCACCGGTGTATCCGCCCCAAATTCCATTCACATCAAGTGATGGTCTGATGCCTGTTCTTTCCATGGTTGAAAATCCTTCTTCACCATAAACCTCTGCTATGTCGATAGCTTTTTTATACTCGTCAAGGTTAAATGGCGCCTTGGCCATCTCTTTGCGTTCCCCGGCCGGAACTTCCAGTACGTCATCGTAGAATCCGGGTATGGTAATGCGATTTTTTTCATCCTGCAGCGAGGCAATCATTTTTGTGAGGATATTTATCGGGTTTGCTACGGCTCCGCCATAGAGTCCGGAGTGCAGGTCGCGATTGGGCCCGGTAACTGTAACTTCCATATAGGCCAGTCCGCGCAGCCCGGTTGTGATCGAAGGAATATCCTGAGCAATCATTCCGGTATCAGATACCAAAATCACATCCGCTTTCAGGAGATCTTTATGTTTTTCACAAAAATCACCAAGACTGGGAGAGCCAATTTCTTCTTCACCTTCAATCATGAATTTGACATTACAGGGCAGGGTATCGGTTTTTACCATCAACTCAAAAGCTTTGGTATGCATAAAAGCCTGGCCTTTGTCGTCGTCGGCACCACGTGCCCAAATTATACCGTCTTTCACCACAGGCTCAAAAGGCTCTGTTTTCCATAGATCAACCGGGTCAACGGGCATCACATCATAGTGGCCGTACACCATAACTGTCGGTTTATCGGGATCGATCATTTTTTCAGCATAAACTACCGGATTGCCTGATGAAGGCATCACTTCAGCTTTATCAGCACCCGCTTCCAGGATAAACTGCTTCCACTTTTCTGCGGCTTTCAGCATGTCGTCCTTATGTTCGGTTTGCGAACTGATGGATGGAATTCTGATCAACTCAAATAATTCTTCTAAAAATCTGTCCTTGTTCTTTTCGATGTATTCGTTTACGTGTTTCATTGAAATTGAAGTGTTTTATTATGTTTTGTAAAAATGTTTCAAACTATTGTGGTGCATAAAATCATAAATTTGCCCGACCAATTTTGGGGCGTAAAAGTATAAAAATCAAACGAATTATGACAAAAATCAGGGTCGCAATAAACGGTTTCGGCAGAATTGGCAGAATTTTTTGCCGACAGATGATCAACAACCAAAACATGGAATTGGTTGCCATTAATGATGTGACCGATACAAGGTCGTTATGTCATCTGCTAAAATACGATTCCGTACACCGTCGCTTTCCCGGAACTGTTGATCATGACGAAGATCACCTGTACATTAATGGTAAAAAGATACGGGTGAGTAAAATCGAAGATCCGGAAAAGCTCCCCTGGAAAGAACACGAAATTGACGTTGTGGTTGAGGCAACAGGAAAATTTGTTAAGAAAGAAGATGCGGCAAGGCATCTTAAGGCCGGTGCGGCAAAAGTGGTTATTTCGGCTCCTGCCAAAGGCGAAAGTGATGGTGTTCAGTATATTGTCCTGGGTGTGAATGATCATCTGATCGACCGCAACGACCGAATCATCAGCAACTCATCATGTACCACCAACAATGTTGCACCGCTCATTAAAATCCTGGATGATAACTGGGGCGTCGAAAAAGGATTCATCACCACGGTGCATTCCTACACCAAGGATCAGCATCTGCTTGACTCGCCGCATAAAGATTTGCGAAGGGGGAGGGCTGCGGCCTATTCTATTGTCCCGACCACTACTGGTGCTGCCAAAGCTTCAACAAAAATATTTCCACACCTGAAAAACAATCTCGGTGGTGCGGGCATCAGGGTACCTGTACCCGACGGATCGCTAACCGACCTCACCTGCACACTCCGCAAACCAACGAGTATTGATGCCATCAACCGGAAATTCAGGGAAGCTGCTGAGGGCATGATGAAAGGCATCCTGGAATACACCGAAGACCCTATCGTTAGCATGGACATCATCGGCAATACGCACTCGGCGGTTTTTGATGCCGGGCTTACGGCAGTGCTGGGTGAAAAAAATAAACTGGTAAAAGTGGTGGCATGGTACGACAATGAAATGGGGTATTCAACAAGGCTGGTAGAATTAATCGAGCGGTTTGTTTAGCAGTGAAAGTCAGCCTTCAAATTTCCTGAGCGAGAATTCATTCCCTTCAAAAACACCATATGTGTAATATTTAATCCAGTCGCCAAGGTGAACATAAAAGCTGTCCTTTCCAATCGGATGAATATTTGAAATATGCCAGTGGCCAAAAACAAAATAGTTGATGGTTGGGTCTTCTTTCAACTTTTCACGGCAATAAACGGCCAGCCTTGAATTGACGATATCCTCAAACAGCTTGTCTTCTTTCTCCTTTGCCTCCGGAGTTTCGTTGGCATACCTGCTGCGGCGCGACCAGTAAAGGCCCATCCGGGTACCAATGTCAGGGTGCAGCCAGTTGAATAAAAAACGGTTGATCTTCCGCTCGAAAACCCATTTGATGAATTTATAGCCATTGTCTCCCGGGCCCAGTCCATCGCCGTGGCTAAGATAAAAACGCTTCCCGCTGAAATCGCGGATGACTGGATCGCGGTAAAGTTTGATGCCAATTTCCTTTTCCAGGTAATCAAAAGCCCACATGTCGTGGTTGCCCCTGAAAAAATGAATCGGGATACCGGCATCTGCAACTTCTGCAAGTTTTCCCAACAATCGAACATAGCCTTTGGGGATGACAGTTTTGTATTCGAACCAAAAATCGAAGAGGTCACCCATCAGGAAAATCTCCGCAGCGTCCCGGCTCACAAAGTCGAGCCACCGGATAAACCGGGCCTCCCTGACCTTGCTTTTGTCAGGATCCGGAATACCAAAATGAAAGTCGGAGGCGAAATATATTTTTCCCGGATTTTTCATTCCCTGTGTTGATTTCGGGCAAAAGTAAACAAAGAAATGATTTTGCCCCTGCGCTACGAATTGGTTTTTAGAAGTGTATCAACTGCATTTTTCAGTTCGCTGAAATCCCCGGTTTTTGCATTTATCAAACCACTGGTGTCAATCAGGTAATAAAAAGGTAATGCGTCCGGAATATTGAAAAGCCGGGCGATGGGGCCTTGAGGGCCGGCCAGATCAGAAACGTTGACCCATTGAAGGTTTTCTGTTTCCACGGCGGCCTTCCAGAATTGCTCCTTATGATCCAGCGAAACAGCATAGATTTTTAAATGTTTGCTTTTCCAGTTCTGATATGCTGACTTCATCAATTGAATATCGGCCCTGCTTTCGGGTGACCATGATGCCCAAAAGAACAGGATGATGTTTTTACCACGGAATTGTTGGAGCGATTGCTGCCTGCCATCGATATCCTTTAGTTTCAGTTGAGGAATTTCTTTTCCAACCCCAACCCTGGCTTCCGCCTTTGCCTGAGCATCCATTTTTTGGCGTAAACGGTCCATTCTTCTTGCATGTGCGTTAACGTGGCTGTTGGATGGATACCTGGCCAAAAGGGGATCTTCAATTAAAAAATACAGATCAGCGTTTTCTTCGGTTGTAAAAAGCGGCTGCCCTGCAATGGCCTTGTTTATCAGCAGGATGGACGCCAGTTCGGCGGGATTGTCACGAATCAGTTGTTCGGCATATGTCCGGTGTTGTTGAAGCACATCCTTAAGTGTCGAATCAATCGACGGCTTAATCCTTGCAAAATCCTGATTATCCTGTTTCAGAAACAGAACTTCACGCAAAGAATCAATTCCGGATAAAGTTGCACCGGTTTTATGATGATAAAGCTCCAGCATTCGCGAACCCGCATTTCCTGAAATCTGATAATCCAAAAACCCGGGTGCTGTATCTGCATTCAGGATAAGGGTATCCTGTTTATTAAGCACCAGCGAAACAGTATGATCGTTAGAAAACCGGAGCATATAAAACCCGGCTTCTTTTGGAAAAGCCTTTAGCTGAAAGTTACCCTTTGCATTTATTTTTGCAGAATCTTGCGGAATCAGCCTGCCGGTTTTTAGCTCCTCCAATCTGACCTGACCCCCATGGGTGCCGTTGATTTTTCCCGAAACTAAGGCCAAATTCTGTTCCTTTTCTGTTTGGCATGATACAGAAAATAAGACAATTAGAAATATGGCAAGTTTGAATTTCATGGATTTGCTTATCAGGTAAATTCAAACGGATGTCATCTGCAAATCTTGTAATCCTGTTTCAAAAATGAAAATATAGTGATCATCTTATTCCGGATTCTTTAGTTTCATCTGAAAGATTATACAACTAAACAGCCACATATCAAATTTTGTAAGACTGTTAAAACCATTTAAAATCAGTATATTCAGAGAGATATTTTTAACTTTGCTCAAACATATAAAAAACAACTTGAATATGACAGATTATCACGAACCAGCTGATGAACTCAGCAAAGAAACGCGAGATTATACCAGGGCGCTCAAAAGCCTGATTGAAGAAGTTGAAGCCGTGATGTGGTACCAACAGCGTGTGGACGCTACCGGCGACGAACAGTTGAAAAAAATCCTGGAGCACAATCGCGACGAGGAGATGGAGCACGCATGTATGGCGCTGGAATACCTCCGGAGGACCATGCCCGGATGGGACGAAGAATTACGCACTTACCTGTTTACCGAAGGTGAAATCACCGAACTGGAAGAAGGTGGTGACGATGAAGAAGAAAACGAAAGTGACTCAAGTTTAGGAATTGGAAATTTAAAATAAGAGGAAAAACAATGGATATCTTAAGACAATCACTTGCTCCCATTAGCAATGCTGCCTGGGAGGAAATTAACGAAACAGCACGCGAAGCAATCTCAACCCAACTTTCCGGAAGGAAATTT
>JAGYLT010000016.1 GCA_018400545.1 Bacteroidales bacterium | reverse complement strand
GCTCATCGGGAAAATAGCGAAAGACTGGAACCGAACAATTGCAGGAGAGGACTTTTCGCGCATCGATAAAGATATCCTCATTGCCGATATCCGAAAACTTTATGATTTGGTTCACGAACTGAAACCAACCACCACATCTATACATTCAGTACCGGACAACGCTGAAGAAAAAGAATTGACAACAACGGAAAGTATTGATCCGGAAATTCAGGCAACTGAACTCCGGCCCCGGGAAAAAGCGGCCACTGAAAAGATTGATGAAGAACAAAAAACCGCTAAAAATCAGGATCCGAAAGATGTTGACCTTGAGATTATTTCAGCGGAAGCTGAGCCAGAGGAGGAGTTAGACAGTAAAAAACCCGCAGAAAACCATCATGAGGAACCCAAAGAAAACGGAGAAGAGACAAAGAACGAATCCGGGTTATCTGCTTCGGAAAAATTTCCCGCTGCAAAAACACTTGCAGATATATACAGCTCAAACGGGGATAAAAGCCTGGCTGCCCGAATGCAGAAAAACCGGATTTCGGATTTGAAATCAGCCATTGGCATTAATGAAAGGTTCTTGTTCATCAACGAAATTTTCAAAGGTGAAACCACCCGCTATAAAAAGGCCATCGAAAAACTAAACGGCATGACACATTACCATGAAGCCATCGAATTTCTGGAGCAGATAAAAACGGAAAACAGTGTGGAAAATATTGAGGCCTGCACAACACTTGTAGAGATTCTTAAACGCAGGTTTGCATAATATAACAGCCAATGGTTCATTTAAATCCCATACTTCTGGTTTTCAGAATTAAACAACATGGCCATTATGGTGTTATAAATTTAATCTTTCAATTATACACTTAAAGTGTTCATTTTCTTTCATTTCAACATGCAACCATTTCAAATTTTCTAACCTAATATTAACTTGACAAATTTTAAATTTCTCGAAACATGAAAAAGCTTTTTACACTGTTTATTGCTCTAATCTCAATCCTCTTAATCAGCCAGACTTCCACTGCATCCGGAAGTAAGATAATTACCAAACATTTGCAGGATCACATGCAGACTGTTGAACAAGGTGATTTAATCCGGATCAACATCACACTCAGTGAACAATTCGACGCTCAGCCTCTGATACGCGAGGCACAGTCGATGAGCGGCGAAGCCCGCCGTGAGTATGTTGTTTCTGTACTTAAAGATTTTGCATCTTCCACCCAGGGTGGTGTGCTTGCCGAATTGAACCAGCTTCAGCGTTCCAGCGCGGTTGAAAAGGTAAAAACCTACTGGATTGCCAACGTCATTAATTGCTATGCCACACCAACGGCAATCAATGAACTTGAAAAACATGCCGACATTGCCAGCATCGATTATGATGAATATCGTGTGATGCTCGATCCGAATGAATGGAAAAACCGCGTTCCCGAGGAAGGAAACACCGAAAACCGTGAAATTACATGGAATGTGCTCAAGGTAAATGCCGACGACGTTTGGGCGCTCGGCTACAATGGCGAAGGTGTGATTGTTTCTGTGATCGACACAGGCGTAAATTATGATCACCTCGATCTGGCAGACAACGTTTGGGAACATCCGGATTATCCAAACCACGGATACGATTTTGTGAATAACGATAACGATCCGAAAGATGACCAGGGACACGGAACCCACTGTGCCGGCACAGTTGCCGGTGACGGTACCGCCGGATCGCAAACCGGTGTTGCCCCCGGGGCAACCATTATGTGTTTGAAAGTGCTTGACTCAGGCGGTGGCGGAGAAGAAAGCGGCGTATGGTCGGCCGTGGAGTTTAGTGTGGAAAACGGAGCGCATGTCATGAGTCTCTCACTGGGATGGCAGCATTCATGGGGCCCGAACCGTACCGTTTGGCGTCAGACTTTTGATAATGCCCTTGCCGCAGGTGTGGTTGCATCAGTTGCCGCCGGTAACGAAGGTGACCAACTGGGAAGCTATCCTGTTCCTGACAACGTAAGAACTCCCGGTGATGTTCCCCCACCCTGGTTGCACCCTGATCAAACCCTCCAAGGTGGCCTTTCGGGTGTAATTTGTGTTGGATCGACAACCAGCAGCGATGCCGTTTCCGGATTTTCAAGCCACGGTCCGCTGGATTGGTCTGCAGTAAATCAGTACAACGATTATCCTTACAGCCCTGAAATGGGTCTTATCCGCCCTGATGTTGCCGCCCCGGGTTCAAACATCAAATCGCTTGCTCACTATAGCAACACTGGCTATGAAGCCGGCTGGAGTGGCACATCCATGGCTACACCGGCTTTTGCTGGAATGATGGCTTTGATGCTTCAAAAAAATATGACACTTTCACCAGCAGAGATCAACCAAATTGCTGAGGAAAACACCGTTGTGCTGCAGGCAGGTAAAAATAACAACAGCGGTTCCGGAAGAATCGACTGCCTCGCTGCTGTTGAAGCCACTTCAATGCCGGGCCCAAGCTACTATGCACATACCCTGAACGACGCCAGTGGCAACAACAATGGCGAACTCGATCCGGGTGAGTCTGTTTTACTAAGCCTGTCAATGGCGAACTTCAGCGATGAAGAAGCCGACGGTGTAACAGTTGAGATCTCAACATCCAATGAATTCATCACCATCACAGATAATTCAGCGTATTTTGGAGATTTTGGTTTGGAAGATATCATCGAAATGGAAGATGCATTTGCATTTGACGTGGCTAATGATATTCCGGGTGGTGAAACTTTCAAAATTAATATCAATGCATTCAATAATGATGAAAGCTGGACCAGCAGCTTTTCATTAAATGCAAACGGTGTTTTACTAAGCACAGGAGTTTTGGTTATCAGCGATGAAGGAGGAAATAACAATGGGGGATTAGATCCCGGCGAAACTGTGGATATCTATGTTGAGATTGCAAACAACGGTCAGATTGATGCAGAGGACGCAATGGCCATGCTTTCATCAAACGATCCTATGGTTACCATAAACGCAGGTTCTTTTGATTTGGAAACACTTCAAGCCGGCCAAAGCGCTGAAGCAATGTTCAATGTTTCCGTAAGCGAGGATGCTTCTGTTGGGATGAGCGTGGAAATGATGCTTGAAGTTGAATCGGGATATTATACCATCGAAAGTATGTATTACCCGAAAGTAGGCCTTATCGTTGAGGACTTCGAAACAGGGGATTTCAGCAATTATGAATGGGAATTTGATGGCGATGCCGATTGGACAATTGATGATAGTGATCCTTTTGAAGGTATGTACGCCGCAAAATCCGGCTCTATTGACAATCAGTCAGAAACAGAATTGAAACTGAGCATGGAAGTTGCCGGCAATGACTCTATAGCCTTTATGGTGAAGGTTTCATCTGAAGCCAATTATGATTACCTGCAGTTTTACATCAACAATTCCCTTCAGGACGAATGGGCCGGCGAAGTGGACTGGACCCGCGTTGCATATCCAGTGAACGAAGGCGAACATACCTTCCGTTGGGTTTATAACAAAGACTGGTGGGTTTCCAGCGGTGAGGACTGCGGATGGATTGATTTTGTCGAACTTCCCGCCATGGTCGATAATACAATGTCAGTTTTTGCTGGTGAGGATATGGAAATTTGCGAAGGTGAAGATTTCCAGACTGAAGCCAATGCAGCAAATTACGATTCGATGCTCTGGGAAACTTCCGGTGATGGCACCTTTGATGATGAAACCTCCATGGAAGCATTGTACTATCCCGGGGAAGAAGACTGGACCAATGAAATGGTAACATTAAGCCTTACCGTTTATGGCGGTGGCGATAGCATGACCGATGACATGGAACTCACATTTATGCCTCTGCCCGAAGATGCCGGGTTAATCTCAGGGCTTGATTTGGTTTGTTCAGGATGGGAAGCTAATTATATGATTGATGAGCTGGCCGACAGCGACTGGTACCATTGGGTGATGGAACCCGAAACAGCAGGAACTATGGAAGGAACAGAACATGAAGTTACCATCCAGTGGGCTGAAGATTATACAGGTGAAGTGATGCTGAAGGTTCAGGGCATGAACGATTGCGGCGAAGGTGTATTTTCACAGGAACTCATGGTTACCATCGATGCCTGCACAGGTGTGGATGAAATCAGTGATGCAGAGTTTCAGATTGCTCCAAACCCAAGCAATGGCTGGTTTACACTGCACACAGGCGTTAAAAATGGGATTGTAGAAATCATGGACCTGTCGGGTAAAATTGTTTTAACACAGCAATTAAATTCAATCCATTCAACCATTGATGCATCAACATTAAACGAAGGCATGTACCTTGTGAAAATGAAAAGCGATAACAAAAATTTTGTTAAAAAATTGATAATTCGCAAATAATATATCTTTGTGATTCAAGTTTTAAGGCAAGGAGGGTGAAAACCCTCTTTGCCTGTTTAAGTTCTTTTTTTTCTGAATTCATTCATAAGTCATATCTAACTAATTATTATGAAAAAATTATTACTTGCGCTAACTATTATGCTCTTTTTTGCCGGAGCAATTTCGGCAGCGGTTATCCAAAAAACCTATCAGTTCTCTAACCCCCAAATTACAAGCATTGATGGATACCATCAAATCAGCTTCAAAAACACCATGCTAACCGGTCATACCGGTGAGCCAATGCTTCCTTATCATGCTGTTTCGCTCTTGCTGCCTCCCGGCCATGCAGCCAAACATATCGAAATCATTCCCGGCGGATTGATTCAACTTGAAGGAAATTTTACACTCTACCCGATGCAGTATTCCCAACCCATGTCAAAAGGCGGTTCGGGAATTTTTGTTTTAAAGGAAGAGGTTTACCAGACCGATGCTGCCTATCCTGCAAAACCCGAAGGTGAAATAACCACACAGTTTATGAACGGCTATGCTTTGGCCATGACCACATTCACGCCGGTGGTTTACAACCCGGTTTCCGGAGAAGTTTCCTACTACAGTTCGGTTACAGTAAAGATTACCACTAAATCAGATGAAAGCGCACAGGCGGCATTGCAAAATCTCAGGACAAATCGCTCAATCAGCAAAAGGCTGGAAGACATTACCCAAAATGCAGAAGCTATATCTTCTTATCCGGCAGCAGATAACCGCACCGATGATTACGACATGCTGATCATTTCCCCAACAACCTTTGCTACAGGTTTTGAGCAACTAATTGAGTTTTACGTTCCGCGTGGTATCATGGCACAGATTGCAACCACCGATGATATTTATGCCACCATGCCAGGTCAGGACAACCAGGAGAAAATCAGGAACTACATCATCCAGGAGTATCAGGATCACGGCATCCAGCATGTTACCCTTGGCGGCGATGTTGAACACATTCCCTACCGTGGTTTTTACTGCACGGTGCAATCATCATCAGTTTATGAATCCAACGATATTCCCGCCGACCTTTACTATTGCGCCCTCGACGGCACCTGGAATGACGACGGCGATAATAACTGGGGCGAGATCGGTGAGGATGACCTGCTGCCCGAGATCGGGATCGGACGCTTTTCGGTGACCAGCCAGACTGAGTTCGATGCCCTGATGAATAAAACCCTCATGTACCAGGAAAGCCCGGTGGAAGGTGAACTGGCCAATCCGTTTCTCGTTGGTGAACATCTTTACAGCAATCCTGAAACCTGGGGTTCTGACTATCTTGAATTACTGATCGGCTATCGTGAAGATAATGGTTACACAACCAATGGTATTCCCGAAGATCAGGATATCGAAAAATTATATGCAAGCGAAGGCTCATGGTCATCCAGCACACTGATGAACCAGATGAACCAGGGAACTTCATTCATCCATCATGTAGGGCACGCCAATTCAAACTACGCCATGAAATTTTATAACAGCGACATCACCAACGCGAATTTCTCAGGTGTTGACGGGATAACCCATAATTATGCGCTGATTTATTCCCACGGATGTATCTGCGGTGCTTTTGACGACAATGACTGTATAGCCGAAAAGATGATTGGCATTGAGAATCTCGCAGTGGCAGTTTACATGAATTCGCGCTATGGGTGGTTCAACGAAGGCCAGACCGAAGGCCCTGCGGCTCATATTAATCGCGAGTTGGTCGATGCTTTCTACAACGAAAAGGAAGCACATCTTGGCATGGCCTATACCATAGCCCGTATCGCGACAGCACCCTGGGTTACGGCTCCCGGACAATGGGAAGAAGGTGCCCTGCGCTGGAATTTTTACGATTGCAACCTGTTGGGCGATGCATGTGTTAGATTCTGGTCGGATGAGCCCACAGATATTACAACCACATATCAGAATGCATTGCCGATTGGTGTTCCTTCGCTCAGCATTTCTGTTGCAGGAAGCGGAAATCTTGAAGGCCTGTATTGTAATTTTATGATGAACGGCACGAGCTACGGCGTTGCACAAACGAATGCTTCCGGTCAGGCTGAGATTGTTTTCAACGAGCCGATTACTGAGCTGGGCGACGCCATGCTTTATGTTTCTGGTTATAATACCCATCTGCATGAATATCCGGTAACGGTGATTCCAAACAATGGCGCGTATGTAGTTTATGCATCTTCCGAAATCAATGATGCTTCCGGAAATAATAACGGAGAAGCGGATTACACCGAATCAATATTGCTATCAACAACACTCGAAAATGTCGGAACAGTTCAGGCCGATGATGTAACGGCCACGCTTACCACTTCAGATCCTTACGTAACCATTACGGATGATTCTGAAAACTTTGGAAACATTCCCGGAGGCGCTACTGTAAGCATGGAGGATGCCTTTGCCTTTGACATTGCCGGCGATATTCCCGATCAGCATGCAGTTGCCTTTACTGTTACCGCCGATGGTCAGGATACCTGGTCATCAGAATTTAGCATTACGGTAAATGCACCCGAACTGGCGATGGACAGTTATTACTTTAATGACGCAGTGTCAGGAAACAACAACGGAATTCTTGATCCTGGCGAAACAGCCGATCTCATTATCTCTGCAATGAACAATGGGCATGCTGATGCGTATGATGTGTCTGCCTTGCTTACTACTGGCGATGAATACATAACGATAAATACCACAAGCCAGCAGTCACTTGGAAACCTTACACCCAGTCAGTCTTCCGATGCAACATTTTCGGTTACCGCTGATGGCAATGTTCCTGCCGGGCATACATCAGTTCTCGAATGCACTATGGAGGCGTCATTTGGTATTGTAGCCTCAGAAGAAATTTTGGTTCCATTCACTGATTATTGCGAAGCAACCACATCCACTGAGGACGAATACATTGCCCGGGTTGAATTCGGAAGCATCGACAATTCAAGCGGGTGGCAGGGCAGTGTAGCTGATTACACCGATCAGCTCACCGAATTAGAACCGGGGGCTTCTGAAGAAATAACAATAACAAATGGCAACGCGTGGTCGAGCGATATGGTTACGGTATGGATAGACTGGAATGCTAATAAGGAGCTTGGGGATGAAGCCAATGAGACTTTTGAGTTGACAAATGTTGGCGGAAACGGTGAGGTGTTTGAAGGAACCATCACGGTTCCTCAGGCGCAAATGGCTGCGAATTACCGAATGAGGGTTAGAATGACCTATAGCTCAGCACCGCAGCCTTGCGGATCCTCTTCCTATGGTGAAGTGGAAGATTATACTTTAGTTGTTGCCGGAGGAGCGCTGAGTGTGTATGTTACCTGTACCCCTGAGGAAATCTGTCAGGGAGGCGAATCTCAAATGCAGGCCAATGTGGGCGGAGGTTCAGGAAGCTATGAATACCAGTGGACACCGTCAACAGGGCTGAATAACCCGAACATTGCCAATCCAATAGCCTCACCAGAGGAAACAACCGAATACACTGTAGAAGTATTTGATGGAATGACAAGCGTTTCTGAACAGGTAACGCTAATAGTTCATGAATTGCCGGAAACGCCATTCATATATCTTGAGGGCGAAACGCTTTATTCAGATGCCGCCGAAGGAAACCAGTGGTACGACAGCCAGGGTCCGATTGCCGGCGCAACAGGCCAGACATACACCTGTATCTATGAAGATGTTTACCACGTGAAGGTTACCAACGGGTTTGGCTGCGAATCCGATCCTTCAAACAGTATTCATGTTGTGGTTGCTGGAATCGGTGAGATCGCAGGTGAAGAAGGGCTGCGCATTTTCCCGAATCCGTTTAACGAAGTTGTAAACATTTCATTCAGGCTTGAGCAGGGAACGCAATATAAGCTGGCTATTTTCAATGCCATTGGCCAGGAAGTGATCACTGTTTCAGATAATCAGTCTGCCACAGGCGAAATCGAATCTTGTGAAGTTTCTGCTGCTTCACTCGAAAAAGGAATTTATTTCTGCAAGCTGATTGCCGGAAATGAGGTAACCATACAGAAGATGATCCACACAAAATAATTTGAAAGTGATACTCATACGATGACTCAAAGTCATCGTATGCGTTAATCACACAACTTGTTAAATATTTGTTAAAAAATTTTATAATATTTGCTAACCTTTTCCTTTTCATAATTTTATCACTGAATTTTAAATCAAATCATTCAAACATGAAGAAATTTACACTATTACTCATTTGCTTAGTAACACTTAGCACGGTTTTTTCACAAAAGAGCTGGGTTTCGTTTAAAGGCACACAGCAACCTGAACAGACTGAACTTTCGATTCTCGAATCAAACCCTCAGGGCATGACGATCGAAGTAAACGTTCCGGGCATGTACATGCAGGAACTCACTCAGGAAAATATGACCTTCCAGCATATCAGCCTCACCGATGGCAGAACTACCAAAGCCGTTGGCCGCCCGGAATTGCCCATGATCAACGAGGTGATCGGTATTCCGGGAAATATGAAAGTTTCCTGGAACATCATCCAAATGGAAACGACCACCCTTACCGGATACCACATCTATCCATTCCAGACGCCAACCACAGATAATCCGGGAGGGCATGATAAGGAATTTGTGATGGATAAAGCATTCTACAGCAAAGATGCCGGCTATCCTTCAGAAAATGTGGTGATGGGCCAGCCCCAGATTTGGCGCGATGTAAAACTCGCCAATCTGCATGTTACCCCTTTCAGCTATAACCCTGCCAGACAGGAACTCACAGCCATCACAAAACTGGTAGTTGAGGTTGAATTTGCAGGTGTGGATGCATCCATGGAATTCACTCCCAAAATGGAATTGACACCCAAATTCTTTAATATGTATGAGGCTGCTATCCCCAATTTTGATGACCTGGGATATACACTTACACTCCGGGAGGAACCGGGCATCAAATACCTGGTGATCACCAACGAGGAAGCCCTCGAAACCATCCAGCCGCTGGTTGACTGGAAAAACCAGATGGGACATACCGTTGAGGTAAGAACCCTGGAGCCTGGGTTTGAAGAGCCAGAGGATTTCAAAACTTACATTGCAGAATTATACGACAGCGATGGCCTGGAATATGTTCTGATGGTTGGCGATGCCTATCCCAACGGCGGTTCAGGCGGTGGCCCCAACATCGTTCCCATGTATTACTGGTCACCCGGCGGCGACCCTTCATACTCCGATAGCTGGTACACCTGCCTGGATGGCCCGAACGACCACTATGCCGACCTGGCCATCGGACGTTTTGTTTACGATAACAATTCCCTGGATGAGCTGGAACTGCAAATCAACAAAACGATGTTGCATTATCTGAACCCTGATGTTGCGGACAACTGGGCAGAAAATACCATCCTGATTGCACACAAAGAACAGTATCCGGGCAAATACACCCAGTGTTGCAACGAAATTGCTGATTTCGAATATTCCATTCAGACACCAATTTTCGAAAAGGCATACGGTGGCGAATCCTACAGCAATGCCGATGTAATTGAGTTTGTGAATGAAACGGGCGTAGGGATTTTTAACTACCGCGGCCATGGCAGCGCAACCCAGCTTTGGGACTGGACGAACACCAACCCATCACATTTTACAGCTACGGATGTGTCACAGTTGACAAATAGCGAGCGCCCCTTCGTATTCTTTGACGTTTGCTGCGATAACATGGACATCGTGGGTTACAACGGCGACTGCCTTTGCGAATCATTTATGAAGCACGATGGTGGATCGGTAGCTGTGAATGGTGCTATTATTCCATCATATACCATCCCAAATCATGATTATGATAAAGAAATGTACAAGGCTGTTTTTGACGAGGATATCACCAATATTGGTTATGTAACCAACTTTGCAAACATCACAGTTTTGAATGTGCACGGCGATATAGGTATGTCGAATGTGAGAACCTACCTGTGGCTGGGCGATGCCTCCATTGAGCCCTGGACCATGCAGCCCGTGGATTTAACAGTTTCTCACGATGAACAACTCTTCCTGGGCATGTCAGATTTCACAGTTACCGTTGTTGGGCAAAGTGGCCCTGCCGAAGGTGCCATGGTTTGTGTAACCAACGAAGATCAGTCGGTTTATGCAGTTGCATATACCGATGAATCTGGTGTGGCCATGGTTACTTTTGACGAGCCTGTTCAAACTCCCGGAGATGCTACCGTTACCGTTACTTCACACAACTATCTGCCATATCAGGCTGTTCTGCCCGTTATTCCACAGGAAGGCCCTTATGTTGTAAAAGATAGTTACGAGCTCAATGACGTTGCCGGTGGAAACGGAAACGGATTGATGGATTATGCTGAATCAATCCTGATGTCACTCTCTGTAAAAAATGTGGGTATTCAGATTGCTGAAAATGTTGTGGTTACCCTATCCACAGAAGATGAATATGTAACGATTACCGATGGAGAAGAAAACTACGGTGATGTGGAGCCTGACGAAATCATAACCGTTGCTGACGGATTTGCATTTGATGTTGCTGAGGATTTGCCTGACGGACATGCAGTAATTTTTGAGGTATCAGCATCTGATGGAACAGACAGCTGGGGGAGTACGCTTGTTATCAATGGGCACGCTCCTTTACTTGCTTTCAATGGATATTCAGTTGATGATGCTTCCGGGAACAACAATGGTTTTCTTGATCCGGGTGAGACTGTGATCATGACCGTAAATGTAATGAACAATGGCTCCGCCGAAGCTTTTTCTGTTATGGCTGAACTTTCCAGTTCCGATCCAATGCTCTCTGTTATTACCTCCGACCCCCAGGAGATTGGTGATTTGGACCCGGAAATGAATGAACAAGCTGAATTTACCGTTTATGCTGATCCTGATATTGTTCCCGGGTACGATGGTGAACTCGATCTGATGTTTACTGCTGATTTCAACATATCACAGGAAGATGTAATTCCTGTCCCTTTCACCGATTACTGTGAAGCATCTACTACTACCGAAGATGAGTATATCGCCAATGTTTCATTTGGCGAAATAGATAATTCCAGCGGCTGGCAAGGTGGAGTAGCAGACTATACTGATATTACAACAACCCTTGAGCCAGGAGTTGCAGAGGCCATTACCATTGAAAACGGAAATGCCTGGTCAAGTGATATCGTAAAAGTATGGATTGATTGGAATATGGATAAAGAATTAGGTAATGAACCTGGTGAAACTTATGAATTAACCAATGTTGGGGGTCAGGGTCAAACCTTTACCGGAAATATTGCACCACCCGAA
Source organism: Bacteroidales bacterium (assembly GCA_018400545.1). The sequence continues at coordinate 6,255 of JAGYLT010000016.1, read as the reverse complement.
AATCAAATGGGAGGTCAGTACAGGATGAGAGTAAGAATGACCTATAGTTCTGCCCCACAACCTTGTGGTAACTCAACCTATGGAGAAGTTGAAGATTACACCGTGTTGATTGGAGAAACGCTTGCTGCAAACTTCAATGCTGATGCTACCGAACTTTGTGAAGGAAATGAAGTTCAATTCATGGATAATTCTTCCGGGGATGTACTTACCTGGAGCTGGGAATTTGAAGGTGGCGATCCCGCAACCTCAACAGAACAGAATCCAACCGTAATGTACATGAACGGTGGCGACTGGGATGTTAGCCTGACCGTGACCGGTGAAAACGGCAGTCACAACATGACCAAAGAAGATTATATCACATCCATGTTTATGCCTGAAAGCGCAGGTGATATCATCGGAAACGAAGAAACCTGCCAGGGTTACCAGGAGGTGTATTCCGTTGATGAAATCTCATGGGCAGAATCCTACAACTGGGTACTCGAACCTGCAGAAGCCGGTGAAATGACCATGGAAGATAATGTGGCAACCATCATGATCAGCGATGAGTATGAAGGTGCCGCAACACTCAAAGTTTGCGGTGGAAACCAGTGCGGCGAAGGTGGATGGTCAACCGAATTTTCGATTGTTGTGAATACCTGCGTTGGTATCGACGAAACGGATAATGCGGTTATGGCCGTTTATCCAAACCCGTCAACCGGACAGTTCACCCTTGATCTTACGGCCAACGATGTGGTGAATGTTCGCATTATGAACGCCATTGGTGAGGTGGTTTTCGAAATGAACGACCTGACCGTGGATGGCCGCACCACAACAAGCATCGACCTCAACAGCCTGGCCGAAGGCGTTTACTACCTGAAGCTTGACGGCAGCAACACCAATATGTTCGAAAAGATTGTAATTGCCAGGTAATCCAATAACTAAGAGACTACATGAAAAAGCCGGTTCATATTTTTGGATCGGCTTTTTTTTAGCCCTTGGTATTTTTTGCAAAGCCAGAGGCGTAGAACACCTATAATAGTTTCCTGATACCAATCGATATTTCCGGTGCTATGCACCTGCTTTTTCTCCTGCCGACAATCATTCCTATAAAGATTACCGCCGTTCCACCGCTTTAATTTTAACCAGAAAATCCAATACAGGAATAAAAGGTGCTGAGCACCGACAATATTTTTTTAATACCGATTGATATTTTCGGTATGCTGCACCTACTCTTTATTGCTGTGGCAACCGTATCTATAAAGATAAACGCGGCTACGCCGTTTCATAATTTGATCATTTTATTTAATTTTGAAACCAATATTAAAACTCTAAAAATGGCAAATACATATTCACAATCTTATTTTCAATTGATTTTTGCGGTCAAAAACCGGAATGCCCTGATCCGTAAAGAATGGAAAGATACTAAATCAGAAAATACCAGATCTTGTTGAAGAAATTAAAACATCAAGTAACGCTTGGATTAAGTACAACAATAAATCCCCATTTAAATTCGAATGGCAAAAGGGATATGGGTCATTTACATATGCTCAATCACAATTGGATGCAGTCTCGAAGTATTTGTTAAACCAGGAACAGCACCATCGTAAAAAAACCTTTAGGGAAGAATACATAGAATTTCTAAACAAATTCGAGGTTGAATATGATGAGAAATATCTTTTCGATTTCTTTGATGATTTGAAGGATTGGAAATAAAAAACAAAAATTTCACAAATGGAAACAAAAGGTGATCAAAATCGATATTATTATTTTATTCATAATTAATAGTTCCGGTACCTCGACCCCGCCTTTTTAGACTGTGATTTTTTCTTTTACATTTATAAATTATGACCTTTTCCCGAAAGAAATCAAAATTGTTGAAGATTCCATAAAATGAGAGGTATATTGAAACAAAATAAAACAATCAATTATGAACACACAAGAAATTTATTCAGACAGTTTTCCTGCCGGAAGGCGTACTTATTTTATTGATATTAAACTTACCGAAAAAGGTGACAAATATTTAAAAATTACAGAGAGTAAGAAAGATACTGATGGTGGCTTTGAACGTCATCAAATTATGGTGTTTAAAGAGGATATTGAGAAGTTTACCGATGCTGTAGCAAAAGCAGCATGGAGAATCAGAGAGCCAGAAACTCCATCAAAATCCTATTCGCTGGATGATAAAAGAAAAGCACATCAAAATGCCTATAAACCCTGGACTGAGCAGGATGACCATCGCCTGGAATTACTATATTGTGAGGGTAAAACTATTAAAGAAGTATCAGAAATCTTTAATCGTAATCCCGGAGCAATTCGTTCACGAATTGAAAAGCTTGATCTGAAAAGGAAATATGGTGAAATAAAAGAATAGAATAAATTGTTAACCCTTTTGTACGATAAAATACCGTACATTTGTTCACAAACTTTTAAGACATGGATACACAGATCAACAGAGATGAGCGTATCGAGATCAGGGTTTCTTCGCAGGACAAGCAAATTTTTCAACAAGCCCAAAAGCTGAGCGGCGATAAGTCGTTTAGTAGTTTTATTATTCGCATTGTTAAAGAACAAGCCCAAAAAATTGTTGAGAAAAACAAGCGAATTATTGCCACTGAAGAGGACCGCAATAAGTTTTTTGATGCCGTATTTTCCGATGCCGAACCCAATCAGGCATTGGCCGAAGCCGCAGAAAAATATAAATCTCAACGCGCGCAACAGTGAATATTCAATTACTCAACAAAACTCACAACAGAGAAAACTTTTACTGTGAAGAAGCCAGCCTTACCGAGTACATCCGGAAACAGGTTAGCCAGGATGTGCGCAAAAGGCTGGCAAGCTGCTTTGTTGCTATAGACGATAAGCAAGATGTTTTGGGATATTACACACTCACAAGCGAAAGTCTTGGTCGTGAATTAGTCCCGCAAAAATACCTGAAACAATTGCCCAAAAACTATAATGCCCCTGTAATTTTGTTAGGCCGTCTGGCAAGGGATATTTCGATGAAAGGAACCGGGCTTGGTGAGCATCTGCTACTGGATGCACTTTTCAGGAGTTTTACCTTATCAAGTCAAAGCATTGGTGCAATGGCCGTTGTAGTAGATCCAATTAATAAGAATGCTGTTGCATTTTATCAGCGGTATGGTTTCGAAATGCTTCCGGGAAGTGGTAAATTGTTCCTGCCCATGAGCCTGATTAAGAAATTGATTTAAAAAAACCCGATGCTTATTTATTCTTTGTAACCTTTCTATATAGCTGCTTGCAAATGTGATCTTTTTTATCCTTCAGGATTAATCATTAATTTTACACTTTCATTTAAACACCAAACCTATGCTCAAAAACATTTATCGTTCAAAAGGGCAACTGCTGCCAACGCTATGTTTAATTATTATTTTTCCCCTTTTCGGAAATGCGCAGAAAATTAAAGTTTCAGATCATGATAATGAATTCAGCATTTTGCAGGCAGATGCAGCGATGCTGTCTTTTGAAAATCAGCTTTCCGCAATAGCGGCATTTGATGTAAACACGGATTTGGGAATCTTTTCACAGATTTCAGTTAAAGGCTATAATCACACCAATGAAGAAGGTGCGCCCAAATTGCCGGTGTTGAAAAAGCTTATCGAATTGCCCCATGGCGCACGAGCAGATATCTCCATTACCAATCAGGAAAACAAAACCATCAAGCTTTCAGAATATGATGTTGATCACCTTGTTTTTCCCGCCCAACCACCAGTTTCCAAAAGCGACGACCCGGAAACTTTGCCATTCATTTTTGATGAAGAACTTTACCAGACCAACAACTGGTACGGTCAGGAATTGGTAAAGGTTATTGATTTGGGTATGATGCGCGGCGTAAGGATTGCCCGCCTCGAAATCAGCCCGGTAATGTATAATCCCGTGACCGGTGAATTAAGGATCACCACAAATTTCGATTGTACCATCAAATTTAAAGGGGGGCAACCCGGCGCAACAGAACAGGAGCAATCGCGTGTATTTTCTCCGTGGTTCGAGGGAACCTTCAACAATCTGATCAATCACAAAAACCCAACACAATTCAACGGAGATGAGCTGATAGATGCAGCACCAGCAACTTACATCATCGTTTCCGACCCCATGTTTGAACTGGCATTGCAGCCATTTGTGGAATGGAAAACCAAAAAAGGATTTAATGTTGTTGAGGCTTACACCGATGATCCTGCAGTGGGATCTTCCACAACATCCATCAAAAATTACCTTTCCAGTTTTTATAACAATCCGCCTCAGGGGTTCAATCCGCAATCTTTTGTGTTGATTGTGGGTGACGTGGCGCAGGTTCCGGCTTTTAACGGATCTGCCGGATGGCATGTAACCGACCTTTATTATTGCGAATATACCGGAGATATTTTCCCGGAATGTTTCTACGGTCGTTTTTCGGCAAATAATATTTACCAGCTTCAGCCACAGCTCGATAAAACCCTGGAATATGAACAATATTCTTTTCCCGATCCATCATTTCTGGATGAGGTGGTAATGGTTGCCGGCCATGATAACTATCACCAGCTTACCTGGGGCAATGGCCAGATCAACTACGGAACACAATATTATTTTAATGCAGCTCATGGATTATATTCTCACACCTACCTGCAACCCGAGCCCGCGGGTGGGAATTATTCTCAAAACATCAGGCAAGATGTAAGCGACGGTGTAGCCTATGCAAACTATTCGGCACACTGCAGCCCGTCAGGCTGGGCCGATCCGGGGTTCACAACTTCCCATATTTCAGCCCTTACCAATGCGCATCGCTATCCGCTGATGGTGGGGAACTGCTGTTCATCGGTTGAATTTCAAACCAACTGCTTTGGTGAAGAGATTTTACGCGCTCCGTTAAAAGGTGCAATCGGTTATATCGGAGGATCCAACAGTACATATTGGGATGAAGATTTTTGGTGGGGTGTCGGTTTGGAACCCATCTCGGCAAACCCTTCATACCATTCAAGTAATCTTGGCACTTACGACAGGACCTTTCATGATCAAAGCGGCATCACTACCGACGACTGGTTTATTACACAAGGCCAGATGCCCTCGGCGGGGAACCTTGCTGTTACACAATCCGGATCTTCACTTGAAAATTACTACTGGGAAATATACCACCTGATGGGCGACCCATCGCTGATGATCTATTTTTCGCAGCCTCCAACTATCAGTGCAAGTTACCCCAACACAATTGAGCCTGGGGCCGAATCTTTCACCGTCAGTTGCGACCCTTATGCATATGTTGCCATTTCAAGAGATGGAGTTCTGTATGGTGCTGCTATGGCCGGTGCAACGGGTGAAGCAGTGGTAAATATTAATCCGTTCACCGAACCCGGAGAGGCTGATATTGTGATTACCGGTCAAAACCTACAGCCACATTTTGGAACTACTATGGTAGTTTCAACAGGCACAAACTTCCAATCTGTTTCAATACCCGCGGGCTGGAGCGGTATTTCATCCTGCCTGATTCCGGAGAATACAGACTTTGACCAGATACTTGGGTTACACCTTCCGGATGTTGTTTTAATTCAAAACACCAATGGAGTTTTCTATCCGGAATATCAGGTTAATACACTCGGTGAGTGGGACTATCAGTCAGGCTACATGATTAAAGCCGACAACCCGTTTGTGCTCAACATTTCCGGGTTGGAACCGGATTCAAGGCAGCTTACACTTGAGGCGGGCTGGAACCTGATGCCGGTTCTTTCTGCCTGTAATGCAACAGTCGGGCAGTTGTTCGGGCTTTATCTCAACAAAGTAAATGTGATCAAGTCGGTAGCTGGCACCGAAGTTTTCTGGCCACAATTCAACATCAACACCCTTGGGTCATTTGAAACCGGGAAAGCTTATTTTGTAAACGTCAGCCAGCCAATTACCATCACGTTCCCGGACTGCGATTAAAACACACGTTCCTGTGAAAACCAATTAAAAGCAAACAGCCTGGCCAAAATGAATATCAGAATCTTCATGAAAAAATCGTTATTCGCTTGCCTGGTTTTTTTGGTAACTTTTACAACTGCATCGGCCCAGGAAATTTCCATTTCCGGAAACGTTTATTCTGCCACCGATAAGCAACCCATTCCGTTGCCGGATGCGAGGTGAATCAGAGTCGGCCTGGCCCCCAACGTTGACATTCGAGTTGCCTCGGACATTGTTGCAATTCAACGTCCAGACTCCTGCGTTCGCCTCGTTGTTCCAGTTCCCGCCCGAAATCGGGCACATGTTAAGACGTCTCCCTTCACTGCTCTTTGCCTCCTGATTCCAGCC
>JAGYLT010000159.1 GCA_018400545.1 Bacteroidales bacterium | reverse complement strand
GTTTAGTAAAAAGAAATCCATGAACATTGGCATTTTAAAAGACCAACCGCCCGAAACCCGGGTTGCCCTGCTTCCCGAGGCCGTCAGGACACTCATCGAAAGCAACAATAAAGTACTGATCCCCAGAGGCGCCGGCAATTCGGCGTTTGCCTCCGACAAGGACTATGAAGATGCAGGAGCCACTGTTGTTGACGAGGGCGAAATTTACAAACAAGCCTCCCTGATACTTAAGGTGAATGCCCTGACCAGCGATGAGCTATCCAAACTCAAACCCGACCAGGTAATTGTGGGCACACTCAGCCCCTTATCAAATAAAGCGCTGGTTACCAATCTGAAAGAAAAAGGTTTTACAGCGTTCAGCCTGGATGCCATTCCGCGTATCACACGGGCACAGGCCATGGACGTGCTTTCGTCGATGGCCACTGTTGCCGGATACCGCGCCGTGCTGGATGCCGCTTTTCAGTTGCCTGAATTTTTCCCCATGTTCATGTCGGCGGCCGGAACTATAAAACCGGCCAAAATGCTGGTGCTGGGTGCCGGAGTGGCGGGCCTGCAGGCAATTGCAACGGCACGCAAACTCGGTGCCGTTGTGGAAGTATTTGATGTGCGCCCGGCCGTAAAAGAAGAGGTGCAAAGCCTGGGGGCGAAATTTGTGGAGGTGGAAGGCGCCAAAGATGATGCTTCCGCCGGAGGATACGCCGTGGAGCAGACCGAGGAATTTAAAAAGCGCCAGAGCCAGTTGATCCAGGATCATGCTATCAAATCAGATGTGGTGATCTGTACTGCTCAGATACCGGGACGGAAGGCACCGCTGCTGGTTAAAAAAGAAACCGTGGAAAATATGAAACCGGGATCGGTGATTGTGGATCTGGCAGCTTCCACAGGAGGAAACTGTGAGCTTACCAAAAACGACGAAACCTTTGTGCACAATGGTGTGAAGATCATAGGCAACTCAAACTACCCGGCAGGTATGCCGGTGGATGCCAGCCGCATGTACGGCAAAAATATGCTCAACTTCCTGAAGCTGATCATCAACGAGAAAGGGGAATTGAACCTGAATTTTGAGGATGAGGTGGTAAAGGGAGCCTGCATCACCCACAAAAAAGAAATCATCAACGAAAGGGTAAAATCGATTATGAATCCCAAAAATGAATAACCTGAAAAATCACAAATCATGGACGAAATATTTATTTTCTTTTACTCATTCCGCGAACCGATATTCATCATGGTGCTGGCCATTTTTCTGGGTATCGAGGTGATTTCCAATGTGCCCTCGGTGTTGCACACACCCCTTATGTCGGGGGCCAACGCCATCAGCGGTGTCATCGTCATCGGGGGAATTATCCTGGTGGGGCATGCAGATTTATCGCGATTATCACTGGAACTTGTACTTGGCATGCTTGCCGTATTATTCGGGACACTGAATGTTGCAGGCGGGTTTGCCGTGACCGACCGGATGCTCGAGATGTTCAGGAAGAAGCGTTGAGCGGGTGAGAAGTTGTGAGTTGTTAGTTATCAATTGTGAGTCGCAGGATTAGAGGGTGGAGAAGGTTAGAGAGTAGTAGGCAGTGGGTGCAGAAAACTTTCCGGGACAATCAATAAAAAGCAACTCATTAGCTCAGTTCCCGAATAACTTAATAACTCAATAACCAATTAACTCAATAACCCAAATAACTACTAACGATCAATCGCCTCCAAATGGAAAAAATATTACAGACCTTCAACGGCACAGATTTTACAATAGGTTCAGCATTGCTGGAATTCAGCTATCTGCTTGCAGCCATCATGTTTGTGGTAGGCCTGAAATTTCTCAGTCATCCCGAAACGGCGCGCAAAGGAAATTTTTGGGCGGCAGGCGGCATGGTGTTGGCCATGATCACCACATTATTGCTTCACAAGGATGATTCAGGCAGCGGCATCGGGATCACCAATCTCATTGTGATACTGATCACCATTGCGGTTGGTGCGGCAGTGGGATTTCTGATCTCCAAAAAAGTAAAAATGACCGCCATGCCCGAGCTGGTTTCATTTTTCAATGCAACGGGAGGTGCAGCTTCCGCGCTGGTGGGATTACTTGAATTTTCCAATCCGGAAAACGAATCCCTGCTGGTTACGCTGCTTGGCCTCATCATCGGGTCCATCGCTTTCAGCGGAAGTCTGATCGCTTATGGCAAACTAAGCGGCAAGGTGGGAAACCTCAAAGCCGGGATCATGAAATTTGTCAACATCGTCCTTTTGCTCGGACTGGTTGCCCTCACGGTGTATATCCTGGTACAGCCCGTACCCCAGGAACACGCAACGCTTGTTTATATTCTGTTTGCTGTGGCGATTATTTACGGCGTGTTATTCGTCTTCCCCATCGGTGGGGCTGATATGCCGGTGGTGATCTCGCTGCTCAATTCATTAACAGGTATCGCAGCGGCTATGGCCGGTTTTATCTATCATAACCTGGCCATGATCCTGGGTGGTATTTTCGTGGGCGCCGCAGGTTCCATTTTAACGCTGTTGATGTGTAAGGCCATGAACCGCTCACTGATCAGTGTGATTCTGGGCGGATTTGGCGGAGGTGCCGGTGGAGCCGCCGGAGAAGAGGGCGGAACTATCAAGGAAATTCCTTTGAGCGATGCTGCCGTGCTGCTTGCCTACTCCAAATCGGTGGTTGTGGTTCCGGGATACGGACTCGCAGTGGCCCAGGCCCAGCATGTTACCCACGAATTGGAAAAAATCCTCAGCGAAAAAGGCGTAAATATCCGTTACGGCATTCACCCTGTGGCCGGCCGTATGCCCGGGCACATGAACGTGCTGCTTGCCGAAGCTGATGTTCCCTACGATAAGCTGGTGGAAATGGATGAGATCAACAAGGATATGAACAATACGGATGTGGTGATTGTGGTGGGTGCCAACGACGTGGTGAACCCTGCCGCCAACGAAACACCGGGCAGCCCGATTTACGGAATGCCTGTGATCAATGCGGCGCAGGCCAAAAATGTGATCGTGATGAAGCGGGGCATGGGCAAGGGATATGCCGGGATAGAAAATCCGCTGTTCTTTAAGGATAATACCCGGATGCTTTTTGGTAATGCCAAGGATTCCATCCAGAAACTGATCGGGGAACTGAATTCCCTGTAAGGGTTTTTTGCCACTTTTGCATATGTAGTCAAAATCAATCATCATGAAAAAGAAATGGCTTTCAAAACCGGCTGATAGGTGGTTTTCAGTTTAAATTGGTTATTTTTGAACCAAATTAAACCATAACCCACATATGAAAACAATTTCAACAATCTTCATGATCATTATGATCTCTGTTTCAGTTTTGGCCCAGGATGCCAAAATCCTCATTGGTGTGGATGCCGGCCCGTCGTTAACCTCCATCCGAAATGAGTCGAATAGTGAATTAAAATCCAAAGTTGGATTTGCTGCAGGAGCCAGTTTTGAATATTTTCTGAACGAAAATATGGGTTTGAAGTCCGGATTGCTATTTGAGCAAAAAGGAGCCAAAGATGAAATTTTTCTCACCGATGATCAGGGAGACCCAACGGGCACACAGGAAATTGATATCGAATACAATTACCTGGTCCTCCCATTACTTTTTGCTTACCACTCACCCGGCAAGACCAGCTTTTATGCAAACGCCGGGCCTTACCTGGGATTGTTGCTCAGCAACATGGTTTATTATGAAGAAACCGACCAGGCCCCTGGCCTGAAAGAAGACTTTACTTCAGAAACCAACACACTGGATTTTGGCCTTTCGATCGGTGTTGGTGTGAATTTTGAATTATCCGATCAATTGCTTTTTGGCATAGACGTAAAAGAAAACTTAGGCCTTTCTAAAACCATTGGCGATTCAAAAACCAATTCAATCGGATTGCTGTTCGGGATCAAATATGTTTTACCGAAATAAAAAGGCATGAAACGTAGAAAATTTCTGGAGCATAGTGCACTTACCATGGGCGGAATGGCACTGGTTCCGAACTTGTCGGCAAAAATCCTGTTTACGCCTGCCGGAGAATTTATCAGCAACCGCCCTCCTAAAAGGTTAAGAACATTCACCAGTAGAAGTATTGAGGATTTGATCAGCAAAACCAAGGCAATGATCAACGATGAAGAAATGGCGTGGATGTTCGAAAACTGCTACCCCAACACCCTCGACACTACCGTGGATTTTGAAATGATAGAAGGAAAACCGGATACATTCATCATCACCGGCGACATTGATGCCATGTGGTTGCGCGATTCCACGGCACAAGTCTGGCCATATATGCCACTCATTAAAGAAGATGAACAGTTGAGATTGCTGATTAACGGACTTGTAAACCGGCAGGTGAAATGCGTATTAAAAGATCCGTATGCCAATGCTTTTTACAAAGACCTGACCCGAAAAAGCCACTGGCAAAGCGATGAGCCCACGCCCATTCCCGGAGTACACGAACGTAAATGGGAAATAGATTCGCTATGCTATGTGGTGAGGCTCTCTTATCATTATTTTAAAATTACGGGTGATGCATCCATTTTTGATAATGACTGGGATTCGGCAATGCGATTGATCGTGAAAACATTTATCGCAGAACAAAGGAAAGACGGGGAATCGCCTTACTACTTCAAGCGCCAAACCACCAATATGATTGATGCACCGGTTTTTAACGGCACCGGCCGGCCGATTAAACCCAACGGAATGATTTGTTCCATGTTCCGCCCATCGGACGATGCAACACTCTACCCCTACCTGATACCGTCAAATATTTTTGCAGTACTTTCATTAAAGCAACTCGCCGAAATCTATTCGGAAAACCTAAAAAATCAACACTTTGCTGATATGTGCACAGCATTGGCTGATGAAGTGGAGAACGCCATTCAAAAGTTTGGCATTGCTGATCATCCGGCTTACGGAAAAATATATGCCTATGAAACCGATGGCTTTGGCAACCACCTGTTTATGGATGATGCCAATGTGCCATCTTTGATGTCACTGCCATATCTGGGGGCGCACAAGCCGGATGATGATCTGTATTTAGCAACTCGCAAGTTTTTGCTGAGTGATTCAAACCCGTATTTTCTTTCGGGAAAAGCGGCTACCGGACAGGGCAGCCCACATACCGGCAAGGAAAGTATCTGGCCCATGGGGATCATCCTGCGGGCACTCACAAGCACCGATCAGCGTGAAATATCAACTTGCCTGACCATGCTGAAAAATACGCATGCCGGAACGGGATTCATGCATGAAAGTTTTCATAAAGATGATGCTTCAAAATTCACAAGAAGTTGGTTTGCCTGGGCAAATACTTTGTTTGGGGAATTGATCATGAAAGTTTTAAAGGAACACCCCAGGCTGCTCACCCTCAAGAAATAAAAAAACCCGGAAACCAAAGTAACCGGGATTTGTATTTTATCTTCTATTTATTTTCTTATCTGTGAACCATTACCTTTCCGGAAGGTCCTTGCCGGCCATTTGTCAAAATCCGGAAATAATAAATTCCGTTCCGCACAATCTGGCCCGTGGCATCTGTCAAATCCCAGTTGATGGCCTGCTCTCCACGATTCAGATTATTCCTTTCGATGATTTGGATTGTACGGCCAAGTTCATCATATATAACCAAATTCACATCGGCATTTTCAGTTAGTGTGAATTGAATTTTAGTTTCCGAAACTGCAGGATTTGGATAAACCACAGCATCAGCAGCCGCAATCTGTCCGAAAGCTTCCCTGATATCGGTCACGGTAGTGATACCCAGAAAATAATCCACCATTTCGGCCAGCAGGTAGGGCTTCATGCTCAGGCTGTCGCCATCGCGCAAAGCGCCAAAGGTGAGCGATGATGAAATCACTTTGAAAGATTCTCCGGGATCGTTC
>JAGYLT010000158.1 GCA_018400545.1 Bacteroidales bacterium | reverse complement strand
TGAAATTTACAGTTTTATAACGGAGTGGCTCGATGGTCGGGATCATGTTTTGGTAAAAACCAGTGGCAGCACAGGCAATCCAAAAACCATCTCCATAAAAAAACAGGCCATGGTGGTGAGTGCCTTAAAAACCGGGCAGTTCCTCGAACTCAAAAAAGGGGGTAAAGCCCTGCTTTGCATGCCTGCGAAATACATTGCAGGAAAAATGATGATCGTGCGGGCCATGGTGCTGGAGCTGGATTTGACCCTGTTGGAGCCTTCATCAAATCCTTTAAAAAACGTTTCTGCAAATTTTGATTTTGCTGCTATGGTGCCATTGCAGGTGCATGAAATTCTGGAGGAAAAAGATGGCCCTGCAAAACTGAATGCCATTAAAAATCTGATTATCGGAGGCGGGCCCATATCAGAATCTTTGCGAAAAAAAATAAAGCAACTTACCAACCGGAGCTTTTCAACTTATGGCATGACCGAAACCATCACCCACATTGCCATGGAACCGATCAACGGGCCGGAAGCCGATGGATGGCTAAGCACCCTGCCGGATGTAGCTGTCGGACTGGATAATGAAAACCGCCTGATCATTAATGCTCCCGACATTCTCGATCATTCCATCCAAACCAACGATCTGGCTGAAATGCAAGATGAAAACAAGTTTAGGTTACTCGGGCGATATGATAATATCATCAACAGCGGTGGCATCAAAATTATCCCTGAAGTTGTTGAAAAAAAACTGGAAAAAATAATTAGCAACCGCTTTGTGATTTCATCCCAACCTGACGGCCGCCTTGGAGAAAAATTGGTTTTGGTCATCGAAGGAAAACCGGACAAAGAATTTCAGAAAGGGACATTTTTAAACCGGCTGGCCAAGTTTCTAAACAAATACGAGAAACCGCAGCATGTGTTTTTTCTGCCGCATTTTCCGGAAGCCGGGAATCGTAAAACAAACAGGAATAAAATCAGGGAGATGATTTCGGGGATAAAATGATCAGCATCGTTAAACATGCATCAATTCAAGCATATCGTTGATGTACAGCTTTTGGAAACGGTCATCCAATGCTTCACCAAAACTGCAAACAGACAGCTTATAATTTTTTCCAACCGCTACCTGGCTTAGCCTGACATCCGCGTAATCACCGGCATTTTCCAGGTAAAATCCGCTGGCCGACTGCAAGACAGTAAAAGACTTCAATGGCCGCGTAAGCCCGGTGCCGATGGCTTTCAAAAAGCTTTCCTTCAGGGTCCATAAATCGAAAAAATAATCCAGTTGGCCTTTTTCGGGGAGGTTGAACAACCTGGTTTTTTCTTCATCCGAAAAGAATCGCCGGGCAACATTCAGGTTAACTTTCCTTACTTTTTCTACATCCACGCCCACAGGATTTCCTGAAAAAGCAATCACCACCCACTCCCCCGAATGGGAAATATTAAAATGGATACCGGGATGAGACAACAGATAAGGCTTTTTTTTATCGGTATAGGCAAGTTTTAATAATTCAGATTTGATCTGGTAGTTTTGGTTGATAATGGATCGCAGAAGCAACTCGCCGAGCACCTTCCGTTGCATGGCCGCCGGGTGTTTCATCGCGGAAGCCACATCGCACACTTCGCGTGGCAAACGGGCCTGCAACAAGCCCTTCATTTCCAGAAATCGCATTTCATCGAGTAGCTTAACACCGTAAACTGAAACCATGGCTCAAAACCAATTTGTAATCACTCCTTTTTGACAGTAATTAAACCCCGATCGCTGCCAATTATTTTTCATTCAAAATTTATTTCAACAATTCCTTTGTGAAAAAGTAGTTATAGCGGAGTTTATGATTTTGAATATTTTTGGCGATTTGTACGCATTTAACTTTATGGGAAGATTCAAGGCATTTTTTCTTTCAGTATTACTGGTTTTGATCAGTTGCAACTATCCTTCCACCAGTACTTCACCGGAAGTTTTGCAACCCGTCAAGCCGCAAGAGGTAAAGCCCCCCTTGCCGGAAGCGGAAATTGCCAGGATTGATTCGCTGCTGTTGAAAGTAATGGAACAGTACCGGTTTAACGGCAATGCATTGATCGCCATCGAAGGATATCCCATCTTTAAATTTTCAAACGGTTACGCCGATCTGTACAAAAAAACAAAACTCAACTTCAATACGGTTTTTCAAATTGCTTCGGTGAGCAAAGGTTTTACCGCAATTTCTGTTTTAATACTTGCCGACAGGGGAGTAATTTGTCTGGAGGATTCGGTGGTGAATTACATTCCTGAATTTCCATTCGAAAACATCACCGTAAAACAGCTTTTGCAACACACCTCCGGACTGCAGAACTACATGTATTTTGTTGACCATCAATGGGAAGACGGAAAACCCATCACCAACGAGGATGTATTAAAACTGATCAACGATAACAATCCCCAATTGAATTTCAGGCCCGGACGGCGACACCTGTATAACAACACGGGATATGCTATGCTTGCCCTGCTGGTTGAGCGGGTTTCAGGTAAACATTTTTATGAATTTCTTGAAGATGAAATTTTCGATCCGTTAGACATGGAACATTCCTTTGGCTGGAATTCCTCAGCCACCGATACCATCACCAATATTGCCACAGGATTTACACGCCGCGGATGGCGTTACCGGAGTTTTGCCCACAATCCATTAGATGAAGTTTTGGGAGACAAAAGCGTTTATACAACGGCCAATGACCTGTTTAAATGGGACCAGGCCCTTTACACCAACATACTTGTGAGCGATTCGCTGATGGAAGATGCTTTTGAGATGGGGAAAACAAGCCGGGGGCGTGAATTTAAATACGGATACGGATGGCGCCTGAATGAAATTGATGGTAAAAAGGTTGTCTATCACAATGGGCTCTGGAATGGTTTTACATCAAGCCTGCAAAGATATGTGGACGACCGCATCACCATCATCCTGCTAAACAACACCAATGCTCCGGTTGCCTCCATCGTCCGGCAATTGTACAATACCCTGCAAAATGAGCTCGAAAAAGATGACAACCTCGCATTGGAAAATCCATAGGCATTTTTACTGAAATAATTTACAATCAGTGAACCCAAAGAAAAAAATTCTATTTTTGTAGCATTACAAGTTGAACGATTGCACAATCATCAAATAACTTAAATCATCATGACCGAAAACATGAACAATATAGTGTTGGTTCCCACCGATTTCACTGAGGTTGGCGACAATGCTATACATCAAGCTGCCGAAGCGGCCAAATTCCTGAACTACAAAGTTGTTGTGCTTCATGTGATTGACAAAAATACCAAGGCACAACTCAAGAAAGAAAGCCAGGATGAAAAGTCGATAAAAGCAAAACTGGCCGAAATAGTGGATGATCTAAAGGCTAAATATGCTATCGAAGCGGAAGGCGTGGCACAGGAAGGCTCTATTTTCACCACCATCAGCGAAGTAGCAAAGGATATAGGAGCTAACCTGCTGTACCTTGGAACGCATGGTAAAATAGGAATTCAACACCTTACAGGAAGCTATGCACTCAAGGTGGTTACCAGTTCACCGGCACCCGTTATCGTAATGCAAAAACGTACATTCGATGAAGGTTATCGCCACATCGTCCTTCCCATTACCAGCGATTCGGGCCCCTGGGAAAAAACAAAATGGGCGGCACACATTGCCAAACAATTCAAATCAGAAATACATATTTATCAGATGGCCGGCGAGCATATAGATGAAGCCGTGAAACAAATCACCGATTTCTTTGGTAAAAATGAGGTTAGCTATACCATCAGGGTGGCCCAGAAAAACACCAATTTTGCCAAGCAGGTAGTTGATTACGCCACTTCTAACAATGCCGACCTGATCATGATCATGACCGACCCCGATCAAAGCTTTAAACGTTTTATTCTGGGTTCATGGGATGAAGCTATAATTTTCAACAGCTCACAAATTCCCGTCATGTGTATCAACCCCAGGAAATTCAATTGGCAAAAGATCGTATCTTACTAAGATCTATAGCCTTGAAAAATAATATCCAGAGAGCCGGAATGCAAGTGTCCGGCTCTTTTGGATTTAAATGTTAACTGATTATTCCTATTTTACATGAATTTCGATGGTGCAAAGAGTTTTATTTTACGGAAACTGGAAGGAGAACTAAAACCTACCCTCTATTACCACGACATCGCGCATACGCTTGATGTGTTCCACTCGGTTGAACGTATCGCAAAACTGGAGAAAGTTTCAAATGAGGAATCGCTTTTAATCAAGACTGCGGCACTCTTTCACGATTCCGGCATGTTGCGCACTTATACCGGCCATGAAGAAGCTTCGTGCGATATTGTCAGGGAAGCCCTTCCAAGATTTGATTTTTCAGAAAAGCAAATTGAAGTGATCTGCAAAATGATCATGACCACAAAACTCCCCCAAAGCGCATCAGAGAAACTCGAAATGATCCTGTGTGATGCCGACCTGGATTATCTGGGCCGTGAAGATTTTTATATGATTTCGCACCGGCTCAAGCTGGAGTGGAACCTGCTCAACATCAACCCAACAACACTAAAAGAATGGTACGAATTGCAGGTGAATTTTCTTGAAGGCCACTCCTATTTCACCAAATCTGCCATCGAATCCCGAACTGATGGGAAAGCAATAAACCTCCAACAGATTAAAGAACTCATTTGCTTCCAAAAAGCATAACCTTATTGTCAACATCATTTTAGCCCGGTAAAATGAATTTCAGATCAGCCATCAAGCACTACTGGGAAAACAAACCACTCATTTTAATCATCTGGATTGCAGCCATTTTCAGACTCATTGCGGTGATTTTCGCAAAAGGTTGGGGCATGCTCGACGATCATTTCCTGGTAATAGAAATTGCGCAATCGTGGGTGGACGACGGCAATTTCAACCATTGGTTGCCCTGGGATGAGGAAAATGAAGGCCCACGCGGCCATACCTTTTTTTATGCAGGGCTTCACTTTCTGCTGTTTACTTTTTTCAAGTGGATAAACCTGAACGACCCGCAAACCAAAATGCTCATCGTAAGGTTTTTGCACGCCGCATTTTCGATGATTGTGGTTGTGCTTGGGTACAAAATCACCAATAAAATTTCCGGGAAAAATTCGGCAAAACTGGCTGGCCTGCTGCTCGCCGTACTTTGGTTTATGCCCTGGGCCAGCGTGAGAAACCTCGTTGAAGTAGTTGCCATACCGTTTTTAATTATCAGCACCTGGATGATCCTGAATGCGGAAGAAAAGCAAAGGCCACTGCTTACCTTTCTGTTGGCGGGATTTGTTGCCGGCATTGCCTTTTCCGTCAGGTATCAAACCATGATTTACGCAGGGGGAATGGGGCTGGCATTGTTGTTTCAAAAACAGATCAGGCAGGCCATCATTTTTGGTTTGGGCTACCTCTTGTCCATGATTGTTTTCCAGGGTTTGGTAGATTATTTTATTTGGGGTATCCCATTTGCCGAGTTTACCGAATACGTGCTCTACAACCTCCAATACCGCTACGATTATATCACCGGACCGTGGTACAATTATTTGCTGCTGCTTTTCGCCCTGATGATTCCGCCGGTGAGTCTTTTCCTGCTTGCCGGCATGTTCAACAACTGGAGAAAGAACCTGATCATTTTCCTGCCTACTTTTATTTTTCTTGCATTTCATTCCTATTTCCCGAACAAGCAGGAACGGTTTATTCTTACCATCGTTCCTTTTATCATTATTCTGGGAGTGATGGGATGGCAGCAATGGAGCGCAACTGTTCCATGGCTCAATCGTGCAAAAAAATTCATCCGCAGAAGCTGGATATTTTTCTGGATAATAAACCTGATTTTCCTTGCTTTTGTTTCCACGATGTATTCGAAACGGGCACAGGTTGAAACCATGAC
>JAGYLT010000157.1 GCA_018400545.1 Bacteroidales bacterium | reverse complement strand
AAGCAGCGGGCTAAATGGAGGTTTTATGAAAACAAAAAACTTTACAAATTCGCCTCAGTTTTTAACTGGCTCACCCATTTTTTAATGCGGGCGTCAGTTAATTCTTCCTGATGGTCATGGTCTAACGCAAGTCCCAGAAATTTATTATTTTCTACGGAATCGGAACCAGTGAAATCATATCCCTCAGTGGGCCACCGGCCAACAAGCCTGGCGCCGCATTCTTCCACCTCATCCTTGATGATCTTCATGCCATCCACAAAATGATCGGGATATAAAATCTGATCGCCCAGCCCAAAAATGGCAACTGGCTTGTCTTTCATGATCTTTGATTCAAATCTTTCAAAGAAATCAAACCACAGGTTGTTCTTACTGGCCTTTTCCCAGTGATCGGCACCCACGGTTGATCCGCCAACAATAATCAAATCGTAATCAGCCAGGTTGTAGTTCCCAACTTTCTTAATCGTATCCATGTCAATACTATCTTCCTGAAACTGATCTTTGATTTTTCGGGCACAGATATCAACATTGCCCTTTACCGGCCAGTAAAAAAGTGCGGTTTTCTTCATGTTCTCAAGCTTTAAAATGGTTTCCAGAACAATTTAATAGCTGGCAAAATTATAAATATTCATGCTCAGCGATGGGTAGCAACGGTATTTTTAACACTTTTTTCTGCGATTCCGTGATCCCTCAAAAAAATTTCAGAAGTATGCCTGATGGCTTCTTCAACAGGAATAAATTCGTAATCCAGTTCACGGATAATTTTCGTGTTGTCGTAGTAGAACTGATGGAACGCCGACCTGGCGATTTCTTTGGTGAGTGTAGGGGTACGCCCAAAAATGCGCAACACGTGCTCGCCAATCCAGCCTACCTCTCCCATCCAGGGATACAGCTTTAAGCGTGGTGGCTTTTTATGCAGCGAAGCCGCAATGGATTTGATGATTTTTTCGAACGACCAGTTTTCGGAGGACACGATATAGCGTTGTCCCTTAATTTCTGAATCCATCAACTGGACCATCACTTTTGCCACATCCCGCACATCCACATATCCGCCAATGCCGTTTGTGTAGGCGGGTACCCCGTTCCAGATGGTGGAAAACAAACGGGTGCTTCCACTCCGCCAGTCGCCGGGACCAATGATGATGGAAGGGTTGATCACCACAGCATCCAGCCCTTCTTCCTGGCCGCGCCACACTTCGCGCTCACCGGCATATTTGCTGATTGCGTAAATGGAATTCTGCCGTGAGGTTTTCCAGAAATGATTTTCGGTGATGGTTTCGCCCTGCTGGGTTTTGCCCAATGCTGAGACAGAGCTTACATGGCAGAGTTTTTTAACGCCGGCATCTATGGAAGCATTTACCAGGTTGGCTGTTCCGTTCTGATTTACACGCAGCAGTGAATGACTGTCGCGCTTGTCGAATGAAACCTTTCCGGCGCAGTGGTAAACCTGCTCTACGCCTTCCAGGGCAGCCTCCAGCGAGAAGATGTCCATCACATCGCCGTCCACCCATTCGATCTTTTTCATCAGGTTTTCAACGTCAGCATCGTACCATGAGAAAGTCTTTTTCACTTTTTCGAGGCTGGCATCGCTGCGTTTCAGCGCCCTCACCTTTCGGCCTTCACGGACAAGTTCAAGCAGCAGATGCGATCCTGTTAATCCCGTTCCGCCTGTTACAAGTATCATCCGGCAAATGTAATTGTTTACGGATTAATCAACAGAAAGGAGCAAATGTTTAATCCTGTGAAAGTTTGTAAAACCACAGCAGAAACAAAGCTGCCACATTTTCGGGATTAGCGATGTTTTTATTTCCAGCGTTTCGCTTGCGCGGATTTGTGCCACAGGAATCCCTGCGGGGTAATCTGTGCAACCTCTTATTTTTCCAATTCAAATATTTAAACAACCCTCCCAGCTCATTCATTCTTCTTTCCCTACATCGCTTAAGTCTCCTATTTCTCTCAAGTCTCTTTAGTCTCCCCCTTCACCCAAGTCGCCTCTGTCTCTTCGTTCTCTCAAGTCTCTTAAGTCGCTTCGTCCGCTTCGGTCGCTTAAGTCACACAATTCTCTCCTATAATTCTATATTTGCAAAAATTTTTTCAGGATATGAAATTTATTGAAGAAATGAAATGGCGCGGAATGGTGCATGATATGACCCCCGGCCTTGATGAACAGTTGGATAAAGAAATGACATCGGCATATGTGGGCATCGACCCGACTGCGGATTCGCTGCACATTGGCCACCTGGTTTCGGTGATGATGCTCAAGCATTTTCAGGTACACGGCCACAAGCCCATTGTTTTGATCGGCGGGGCAACAGGCATGATTGGTGACCCCTCAGGAAAATCCAAAGAGCGCAACCTGCTGGACGAAGCAACCCTGCGCCACAACCAGAATTCGATCAAAGCCCAGTTGGAAAAATTTCTCGATTTCGGGGAAGAAACTGATAACGGCGCTTTACTTGTGAATAATTACGACTGGATGAAGGAATACAGCTTTTTGCAATTCATCCGCGAAATTGGCAAGCATATCACCGTAAACTACATGATGTCGAAAGACTCGGTAAAATCGCGCCTCAGCGCGGAATCCAGCGAAGGCATGTCGTTTACCGAATTTTCATACCAGTTGGTGCAGGGAACCGATTTTCTGACCCTGTATCAGGATTATGGCTGCAAACTGCAGATGGGCGGCTCAGACCAGTGGGGAAACATCGTAACCGGCACGGAGCTTATCCGTCGAAAACTGGGCCACGACAAGGAAGCTTTTGCCCTCACATGCCCACTCATCACCAAAGCCGACGGCACAAAATTCGGAAAGACGGAAACCGGAAACGTATGGCTCGATCCCGAGAAAACCTCACCCTATTCATTTTACCAGTTCTGGATCAATACTTCGGATGTGGATGCCGAGCGATACATTAAAATTTTCACATTACTTGGTAAGGATGAAACAGAAGCGTTGATTGCACGGCACAAACAGGAACCGCATTTGCGCGAACTACAAAAAGTGCTAGCCCGCGAAATCACCATCATGATCCATTCGGAAAAAGATTACCAGGATGCCCTGAAAGCTTCCGAAATTCTCTTTGGTAAAGCCACAGCAGATGACCTTGTTTCGCTGGGCGACCGCATGCTGGGCGGAATAGCCCAAACCCTGCCGCAATCGAAAATGCAGAAAGACAGATTCAAAGAAGGCATACCGATTGTGGATTTTGTGGAAGAAAACGGCATTGCCAGTTCCAAACGCGAAGCCCGCGAATTTGTGAAAAATAACGCCATCTCCATCAATAAAGAAAAGGTAAATGGCAGCTACGTTGTAAAAGATGATGCCCTGCTTTTTGGTAAATATATTCTTGCCCAGCGGGGAAAGAAAAAATATCACATGGTGATTATTGAATAATTAATTCTGATGCCGTTGAAAAGCATTCTGGTTCCCGTCGATTTTAGCGAGATTACGCCAATCGTTATCCAAACCGCCACAGGCCTGGCCGTAATAACGGGTTTTACTATTACGCTTTTGCATGTGAAACACATTAAATCCGCTCCGGATGTGGAGCAAAAACTGGATGAACTGGCTGATTCAGTTAAAAATAATCACAACCATGAATGTAATTGCATTATCAGGACCGGCAGTATTTTCGCCGAAGTAAAACAGGAGGCCTCGTCCGGGAATTATGAATTTGTGGTTATCGGCTCGCATGGATTTAAAGGCATGCGCGAGCTTATGTTTGGCGCCGATATTTTGAGACTGCTCAAACTCATTTCCATCCCCGTGATCACGGTTCTCAAAGACTACCAATTCCCTGAAAAAGGATTTGAAAAAATATTGCTGCCGGTTGCCTCACACAATTCCTTCCACCTGATTGTTGAAGCTGTGATCAAATTTGCGGGCTGGTTCGAATCGGAGATAATGCTGTATTCTGTGGAAAAGCCTGAAATCAAATGGACAGATCGCTTAATTGCAAACATCAATCTGGCCCAAACTGAATTTGAAAAAGCCGAAGTAAAATATACGCGTGTCAACGAACTGCAATCGAAATTTGCACTGGGCTACAGCAGGCAAACCCTCGAATTTGCCTCGAGAGTCAGGGCCGATCTGATCGCACTGATGTCGGTGCCGGCGAAAGAACATTTTTATTTTGCCGATGGCGACAAGGAACAAATTATCACCAATAAGATCAACATTCCGGTAATCAGCACCAGCGACAGGATATAGTCCGTTCCCTTATCAAAAGCTACCGAAAACCAAAAACCGGTCAAAGAAATTTGCATCCACCCTTAATGTTTTCGTAAATTTGAGGTTTTTGAAAGCAGTTAGATAAATTTTTTCCGGAAACCATTGTGAGTCCGGGATTTTCAACATTCAACAAAAACCAGCATATGAAATTCAGCACGCCCGTCATATTTATTTTCCTGTACCTCTTATTTCCTTTATTCTCATTTGCGCAGGACGACTGTAAAGTGTTGATGCCTGAAATCGACAGCATTTATGATGGCCGCTGCAAAAAAGGCCTCGCCCATGGCAAAGGGACTGCCATTGGCAGAGACAAATACGAGGGCCGTTTCAGACATGGATGGCCGGATGGAAAAGGAACCTACACCTGGTCCACCGGCGAGGTGTATGATGGCGAATTTATTGAGGGCATGAAAGATGGAGAGGGCGAATATTTCTACACCGAAAATGATAAGGACACCACGTTGACCGGACTATGGAAAAGTGATGTGTACATCGGACCCAGGCCAAAAAGCCCGAAAGTGAAGCAAACGGTAAGTGTTGACCGGTATAATTTCAGGAAAATGAGCGATGTTCAAAACCGGGTGCTGATCGATTTTTTTCAGAACGGGGCCAGGAATGCCGGTATAACCGATCTGTTGATCACCGCCGACAGCGGATACGAATTTGAACTTGGCCATTCAAAAGGATTTAAAGACATGACCTTCCCGGTAACCATGCTGGTAAAATATTCCACCCCAAACAAGTTGCAAACCCGGATGGTTTACTGCATTTTCGAATTTACGATTTACGAGCCCGGCGACTGGCAGGTCGAGCTTTTTAATTAATCGTCCATCTGATTACTTCCCGCTCAGCCAAATTTTGAAAGCACCTGAGCGCTCGGTGCTGGAAACAAAATCCAGATCCAACGGTTTTTTCAGGGTCATATGCACCCTGGATTTTGAATAGGATTCCATTTCATCAATGGCTTCAAAATTTACGATCGCCCCGCGGTTCACCCTAAAAAAACTATTCTGATCAAGCACTTCCTCCAGACTATCCAGTCTATCATCCACCGGGTAGCGATCATCATGAAAAGTATGGAGATAAACCGTTTTATTTTCGGTATAAAAACAGGCCACATCTTTAATTTCGATGGATTTAAGTTTCTGTCCGAAGCGCACCAGCATCCGCGTTTGCAGAGGTTTCTTTTTGCCTGTAATGATTTCGGCCAACCTGGTGTAATCTACTTTTGAAGCATCCCCGGTTTGTTCGGTTTGAAAACTCCTGAACTTTTCGATGGCTTTTTTCAGTTCATCCCGGTTCACCGGTTTCAGTAGGTAATCCACACTGTTTACTTTAAAAGCCTGGATGGCATAATTGTCGTATGCCGTGGTGAAAATCACCGGAGCATCCACCTTAGTATTTTCAAAAATTTCGAAGCTGATGCCATCGGCAAGATGAATGTCCATGAAAATGAGGTCGGGCTTTTCGTTTTTACTGAACCAGATTACCGCATCCTCTACCGAGTCGATCTCCTCCACAATTTCAAAATCCGGGGCAACTTCACCCAGCAAATTTATGAGCCTCTTGGCTACGGCCTGTTCATCTTCAATTATCAATATTTTCATGGCAGTTCGATTTAATGATTTTTA
>JAGYLT010000156.1 GCA_018400545.1 Bacteroidales bacterium | reverse complement strand
CGCGGATCATGGGGCTCCCTCCACCAAGCTGGGATTTCTGGATAAACACCCCCCCCGAAGTACTTAGAAGATCGGCGGCGGTTTGTGGGTTTTGCAGCGAAACCTGCGCCGGAGTAATTGTGGTAATTTTGTTGGGAACATCTGCACTTTCCTGTTCCCAGCGGCTGGCCGAAACCACCACTTCATCCAGGTAAACCTGCGATCGTTCGAGGCTAACCAGAAAATCCGTTTCGGTAAGCTGATCCCAGGAAAGTTGTTTGGGCTGGTATCCCACCGACCTGATCCTGATATCCTCAGCCCCATCGAAAGCACTGATGTCGGCCTGCCCTTTTATATTCGTAATAGCCGATGCATTTTTGGATAAACTAAAAATGGTGACATATTCAAGTGGCTGGAGGGTTACGTTATCCTTTACAATAAGCTGTTGAGCACCAACAAGTAAACTGCCTAAAAGGCAGAAAACGAGAATTATATATTTCTTCATTAGTTTTTAGCTGATATTTCTTAATAATTAAATTATTAAATTATTACATACGCATCATGCCTGCAAAACATGCGTTTAATACCCGGTAGAATTTGAGCCGGGTATTGACCTGGGCCCGATTTAATCAGAGCCTTGTTAACATCTAAAATTCAATGCGTTTCGCAGGGAAAAATTGGTGATTACTTCAAACCTTCCGGTCTTGTGCCAAAGACATCACAATGCAGGTGGCATTTTTTTCAGCCACAAAAGCACTAAAACAGAAAGGTTACACAAAGTTTTTCAACTAAACCCTTAAACCCATGATTATAAAACGATCATATTTCGGACTCAGGTTCCTGTGTACCCGGAAACATATGCTTAAATGTTCCCGTTTAAAGAATGCCTTGAATAATCATCCTTTTGGGCGGTGGAGGGTCGGGTGTGTTGATTTGGCTGATAACAGCAAACCGGTATTGGACAGTTATTTTATCGATTTTTTGGTTATTAAAAAAAATAATGCCCCCGGCATCCGGATAAAACCAGTTCACTGCAATATGATACTTCTGTTTCGAATTGGTCTTATCCCGGTTCATCTCATTGGCCACCACCCTGTTCAGGTTTTTAAAGAGTCTGGTTTCAAGCGTGTCGGGCAGGCAATGATAGTTCACAAAATGGCCTTCACGGGTGGTTTTCACAACATCATACATGTGATCTTTGTAAACGAACTCATGATCTTCTATCCAGAGCAAATCATTCTTTATCCGGCTATCGAACCGCAAAACCGTGATTTCTCCTTCGGGGACTCCGGATTTTATGCGCATCTTCACCTCCTGCCTTATTTCGGCCTGCTTAATCTTGAAAAGCATGAATACGCCAACCATTTGAAACAGGATGATCAACAACAATGATATGATGCCGGCTTTTTTCATGGTGCGCAAAAATAATACTTTGACAGGGACATACCAGTTCGTGCTAAAACAAATCATCTTTAGAAATCACATGCTCCTTCAACAATTCACGAATCACAATTTCAGTCAGATCACTTTTAAACTGGAACTCATAACGGATATCCATAACATACGCCTTCAACCGCATCTTCAGGTAGGAGCGCCTTTCCTTTACCTCGTTGAAAAACAATACAACAATGGGTTTTTTCAGATAAACATATTTGGAAACCTGCGCTGTTTCGATGGCGATTTTCCGCACAACCTGCGTATCCACGTCAATGGGCAGGTATATTTCGGCCACTACCTGGCAATTCAATTCACCTGAGTTGGAGTTGGAAACTGCAGTATTGATCAACTCGGCATTCGGCACCGACACCACCGAATCATCCGCAGTAACAATGCGGGTTGCTCTGAGGCCGATTTCGATTACCTCTCCATAGTGTTTTCCTGTATCTATTTTATCACCCACCAGAAACGGCCGGTCGAGCAGCAATGCCACACCACCGAAAACATTTTTGAGCAGGTCCTGGGCGGCAAAACCCACGGCAATACCCACCGATGCCGTTAAAGCAATTACAGATTGAATAGGCGGGTTGTAGATGCCCTTCACAATGGCAAAAATGATGATTGTCCAGATTATAATCCTGAACACAGGGATAAGGCCTTTAATAGAAATTCTCAGCCTGGTACTTTTCTCGGCAAGGAGCGTTAGTATTTTTACAAACAGCTTAACCAGGTAATACCCTAAAGCAAGCAGGATAAGGGTCCAGAATATCTTGGAGAATGAAATCGATTTAAGCACATCTCTCGGTTTCTCCGGCACATTTTCACCAACCTCATCCAATAATCCCCGTCTTGACGTGGTATCCCGCGACTGTTTTTGAACAACATCATCTACGGGTTTCGATACGGTATCCACATCGGTGGATGAGTGTACTTTGCCGGATAATGTGTCAACCGTAACATTTGCTGTGTCAGGGTTGAAACCCACCAAATCGGTTGAAAACCCAACCAAAAAAAACAGAAATATGAAAATAGTTTTATTCATTTCAACTGATAAAATTCCTGGATCGCAGCAAGTTGATCACCTGCCTGAAAACGATCGGGTTGATATTAAATTTTTCCCGTGGCCTGATCAACAGCCCTTTTTCCAACATGGGAATGAGCATATTCCGGGATTGAGACTCGGATTGGCTAAACACTTCGGAATATGCCTTTAGCGTGAGGCCGTCATGGATGAGTATGGCATGCAATGCAAATAAATACTCTGCTTTTATGGTTTTTACAAATGACAGATCAATATCGATGGACGACCCGATATTAATGGTATCTTCGCTAACATCCCGCGTGGAATGCAGCCAGTATAGCTGCGATAAGCTCACGTTACCGTTTGACCATAGTGCCAGATTATTAAAAAAGTTTTTTCGCAATATTCTATTTCGTTCTTTCTCGTCAGCCTTTTTATACCAACGTGTCTCTGCATCTTCTTCCGTGGGTTCAAACCTGAGTTTGTAACCACTCAGATTATTTCGCTTATAGATAATTTCCATCAGACTTTGGCTCCCCAGGGGCTGCAACCGCACTTCCTTCACAAAATTATCGGAGATGTGAATTACCTGATCGAGGTATTCCCAGGAGTTTGAGGTATAACCAGCAACCCAGAAAACATTTTTGGCTGTGTTGGCCATCAGGTCGAAAAACAAACGCTGGCAATCCAGTCCGCCAACTTTTTTCAGGAATGCATGCTGCATATTTTCCATGATGATAATGGGCTTCTCCTGTTTTTTGTTCAGGTAAGCGATGATCTCCTCATTGGAATTAAAAGATTCCTGCCCGAGTATTTCTGCAAAAGTTTTAAAATATTGTTCCTGCTGAGATATTTTTTGCTCGATGGTTTGATGAATAATGGAGGAATCTGTTTGCAGCCTGTTTATAAAATAGGTAATCAGCGAGGTAATACCGCTTCCTTTTTCACCAATGATTGCAGTGGTAACATAACGTTCCTTCAGCCAGACTTCAAAAGCATTATTCAGCATATCAATTTCTTCCGTCCTGTTCACAAAAAAACGATCTTCATCAGTAGGTTGGATTTGATACAATCGCTGGTAAATAAATGGGAGTTTTTTGAGAGATGCTTCTGCCTGGCTTATAAACTCTGAAACTTCGTAAGAAATATGTTTTTTTTGGGTGGCAATACCTATCCTGCTTTTCAGGCTATCCATCGCTCCGGATGTTTGCGACACCTTATCCTTCGCTAATGCAATCGCTATCGGAACAATATTTTTTATCATCTGGACAGCCTCGTGGCGCGCTTTTTTTGATCTTTCTATGGTCCTGATCCTGACAATCCGGATATTGAGTTCCAGAATATTTTCTGTATTTTTTAATTTTTGGATTTCAGCATTAAAATCATGAATAGCCGATTGCAGACTTGACAGGGGTTGTTCAACAATTTTTTTGATTTGCTCACTTGCTTCCTCAATATTTATTATGGCACGTTGATAGCCTTCGGTTGCCACTTGCTGCGATGCTTTATAACTTGTTTTTTTCTGATCCAAAAGCATCAATGCTGATTCAAGGCTAAAATCGCAAACTGTTCCTGAGGACAGCAACTTTAGCTTTGCCTTTTCCAGAGAAGCTTCCACCTGCTCTCTGACGGTGTTTACAGCTTTCTGAAAGTGCGGAATAGCCTCAAAATTCAGGAGTTCTCGCGGTGAAAGATATTTAATTTCGCTGGTGTGAATTCCCCGGTCATACTTGGCATTATGCACAAATCCACGTTTTGCTGAAACCTTTGCTGCCAGATTTATGGTATTTTGCCTGAAACGCTCGATGTCGTCGGTGTAACTGACTGAGATTTCTTCGATAGAGCGGGTAAGCAATTTATCCGTAAAATCCTGGTTGATGATTTTCCGCTCATTGATCAGTGTTTGTTTTTCCTGTTTGGCAGATACTGCTGCTTTTTCGATTCGTGCTGCCGATTTATTGATAAAACTACTCAAACCTTCAAGGTCTTCAGCAATATGCTTGTTTACAAATTGACCGACGTTTTTTTTAAGCACATTGAAATCCGACAGCACAGAATAATAAAGCTGAATCACCTCAACATCAACCATCCAATCATCTAAAAGTGTAATTTGGGTATTTCCCCACCTGGTTACAGTGTTTGTAAATTCCGCATTTGTTTCCTCACTGAATACCGTCAAAGCCTTTTTAAGATAGGTTTTTACAGCGAGTTCAGGCGTATCAACTCTGGTGGCGGCTACATCGAACTTCTCAAAAGCTTCCTGAACAATCTCCTTTGACTTGCCATTGAACTCCGATTTTGCAGCAACCACTTCTGCATTAATCTCATCGAAAAGCTGATTGAATTTTTCTGCATCAAAAAGTTCGGCAAGATCAGTTGAATCATTTGCTGAAACATGATTTTGCAGGCCCTCATCAATATGGTCATTAAAATCCCACAACCTATAGAGCACGCTACTTTTCAGTTTCATAAAATTACCCACCAATTCAGTCATACCGGGCTTTACACCATCACCAATATAATACATGGCCATATTGCGAAAAGGCAATTTACGTGTTCTGTAAATTTTGGTTTCCTTAGCTTTGCGCTTAAAAATTACACGAAACAGATTTATAAAAGCGATACCATTTCTGCGTATGAAAAAACCAGTGTTGATGGATACCTTCTTCAATAACTGGAGTAAATTACCGGTTTTTAGCCCGTATGGCTCAAACAGTTCACGGCGGGTTATAATTGCCGGCAACTCTGCAAAAACCTCTTTGAGTGAGGCATTGTATTTTTCCAGTATATGGTTCTGTTGATTATCCTTAATATTTTGCTGGTATTTCTCCAGCATTTTCAGCAGGCTGGTATTGAAATCCCGCAGGCTTTTAATATCGTCAGGCTTTTTTTTAACAGCAGCAGTGAGTTTTTCATGTCGGGTTTTAAACGCTTTTACAATCCTCGAAAGTTCATTTACATGCCCATCAATAACTGCATTCAACTCCTTTTCGGCCTGCTCTGCACATCGTTCCTGAAATGCTAAAATCTCCTCGTTTTTTATGGTATTAACTGTTTCCATGAACACACAATTACATGGTAAAAGTAGCTAAATATTATTTTATCCTGAGAAAGTGTTGATTCGAAAAATTCCTGAGTTTGCAGGATAATTAAGATAAAGGAAGTTTTCGTGATAATTGATTTTTCATGAACAAAAAAGGAACGCACCAAACACAAAAAAAGCCCCGGATTATCGGAGCTATATTTTTTTATGAAATTGAAATTATTTCGCTATACCTGTGAGCAACTGGTAGCTAACAAGCTTTCCTTTTTTGTTCAGGTTTTCAGTTTTTACGATTCCAATATCTTCAGCAAGCCACTGTATGGTTTTGGTCTCCATACTCATCATCGATTTGGTGATGACTGTTGCAGTAACTTTAAGGCATTCAAAAGATCCGGCAGGTGTTTCGATGGTTTCGGTGGT
>JAGYLT010000155.1 GCA_018400545.1 Bacteroidales bacterium | reverse complement strand
ACGCCATTTCATAAATATGGGACCATCGATTTCAGTTCGCTTAAAAGAATTGTAAAACATGTAATTAAAGGTAAGGTTGACTACCTTGTTGTGATGGGGACAACCGGTGAATCGGCAACCCTTTCCGCTGATGAAAAAACGGCTGTTTTAGATTACGTGATCGAAATAAGCAACAAAAAAGTGCCTATCGTTGTGGGCGTAGGCGGCAACAATACACAGGAAATCATCAATACCATAAAATCATCCTCTTTCGAGGGGATCAGTGGCATTTTATCGGTTTGTCCGTATTACAATAAGCCACAACAAAAAGGGATTTACCAACATTACAAAAACATTGCAAGTGCATCGCCGGTACCTGTTATTCTTTACAACGTTCCCGGGCGCACGGGCACAAATATCGAGGTGGAAACCACCCTTCAATTAGCCCGGGAAATCGATAATATTGTTGCCATCAAAGAAGCTTCCGGCGATCTGGGGCAGATTTCCAAAATACTCAAAGACAAACCTGCAGGATTTCAGGTGATTTCGGGTGATGACCCACTTACTGTTCCCATGATGTCACTCGGCGCATCAGGGGTCATATCAGTGACTGCCAATGCATTTCCGCTCGAGTTTTCCACCATGGTTAATTATTGTTTGAAAGGCAAATTCAGGGAGGCGTCCGAAATTCACTTTGCATTGTTCAATATCATCGAAACATTATTCGAGGATGGAAGTCCGGGTGGTATTAAGGCGGCACTGCAAATACTGGATCTGGCACAGAATAACCTCAGGCTGCCTGTCGTTAAAATCAGCAAATCAGTGTACATGAAATTAAATACTTTAATCACAGAATTTTCAGAATCAAAAATCAAAAATTAAAAATGAATTACAGAAATCTACTTACAGCCTTTTTAACTGCTTTACTCGCATTTACACTCAATGCTCAGCAACAGAAAATCGATGAAATTTTTGGAGACCGGGGTGAAATTTATTTCCAGTTCGATCGCGGCCAGCACGACCTTGAGAAACTTTCCAGGGTAGTTTCGCTGGATGATGTGAGCGGAAACCAGGTTAAAGCTTATGCCAACAAAAAAGAGATGGAGGCATTTCTGAAACTGGTGGAGGAGTTTGAATTGTTGCCAAAACCGGGCGAACTGCTTAAAAATCCAAGAATGCTCCATGAAATTGATGTTAAGCATATTGATGACTGGGATTTTTATCCTACTTATGATGGTTACATCGACATGATGAACCAGTTTGCAGCCAATCACCCCGACATTTGTGAAGTTTTTAGTATCGGCCAGTCGGAGGAGGGCAGGGAGCTAATGATGGCCAAAATATCGGATAATGTTGGCACCCGTGAAAACGAACCGCAGTTTCTTTACACCGGAACTATTCACGGTGATGAAACTACAGGATATGTATTGCTTCTGAGGTTGATCGATTATTTGCTCGAAAATTACGGCACAGATCCACGGGTTACGAATATGGTGGATAATATTGAAATATGGATTAATCCTGCATCAAATCCTGACGGCACTTATGCCGGAGGAAATAACACGGTTTACGGTGCAACACGATACAATGCAAATTCAGTGGATCTCAACCGCAATTACGCTGACCCCGAAGACGGACCGCATCCCGATGGTAATGAATGGCAGGCCGAAACTGTCGCCTTTATGCAACTGGCCGAAGAGGAACATTTTGTAATGTCAGCAAACCTGCATGGTGGTGCGGAGGTGATCAACTACCCCTGGGATACATGGCCGGATCTGGCAGCAGATAACGAATGGTGGATTTATGTTTCACGCGAATATGTCGATACCGTGCATTTGTATTCCCCTTCCAATTACATGAATGAATACAACAATGGAATTACAAACGGTTA
Organism: Bacteroidales bacterium; assembly: GCA_018400545.1. Next base: position 4,047 of record JAGYLT010000155.1, on the reverse strand, counting down.
TCAGTGGTACACAATCAGCGGTGGCAGACAGGATTACATGAATTTTTTCCAGCAGTGCCGTGAGGTGACCATGGAACTTTCCGACATAAAACTACTACCGCCCGCGCAGCTTCCCGCTCACTGGGAATGGAATTACCGCTCCTTGCTGAATTATATCGAGCAGTGTACTTATGGTGTAAGTGGCACCGTAACCGACATGGTCACCGGCGATCCGCTGCATGCCATGGTTTATATCAATGGACATGATATTGACAGCTCCATGGTGTTTGCCGATCCGGAAACAGGTTTTTATCAGCGTTTGCTGGATGAAGGTACCTATGACCTGACTTTTTCTGCACCAGGCCGCTATCCCGTTACCATCGAGGATGTTGTGATTACGGATTACAATACCGTAAATGTAGATGTTGAACTGGATGCCGGATCGTTGATTGCAGATTTTTCGGCTTCATCGACCTCGGTACCGATTGGCAGTCCGGTTAATTTTTCGGATCTTTCTTTTGGAAATCCGGTAGCCTGGGAATGGACATTCGAGAGCGGAACTCCCGCAACCTCCGACGAACAAAATCCACAGGGCATCACCTGGGGTGAAACCGGCACTTATGATGTTTCGCTTACCGTAACAGACAGCGACGGAAACACCGAAACCATGATAAAGGAAGATTACATTTCGGTGAATGCCGAATTTATGATGAGCAACGAAACTGTGACCACCTGCATCGGGTTGTTTTATGACTCTGGTGGAGAATCCGGAGATTATAACAATGATGAGGATTTTGTGATGACATTTTTGCCCGGTGCCGCAGGCACAAATATCATTGTGGAATTTGAGCAGTTTGATGTGGAATACAATGCCGATTGTAATTATGACTGGCTCAGAATTTATGATGGAACGACAACCTCGGCTCCACTCATCGGTGAATATTGTGGTACTGATTCACCGGGAACAATTGAAGCTGACAATGAGGATGGTGCGCTTACCTTTGAATTTCATTCTGACTTTTCGGTAACTGAACCGGGATGGAAGGCCGTGATTAGTTGTTCATCCCCGCCACTGCTGCCGGTGGCCGATTTTATGGCTGACACTACCCAGATCAATCAGGGCGAAAGCATCCAGTTTACCGATCTTTCATCCAATAATCCCACAAGCTGGGCCTGGACTTTTGAAGGTGGAACGCCATCCGGATCGAGTGATCAACATCCAGTAATTATGTATGAAGAGCCCGGCACTTATGATGTAATGCTCGTCGTACAAAATGAATGGGGTTCAGATTCCAAAACCATCGAGGATTTCATTACGGTGGATAGTGCCATTGGAATTGCTGAAAAAATTGACGACGATGTCCGGGTTTATCCCAATCCACTGGGGCAGGATTTAATTTTGCGTATCGAAGCAAACGAATTGATTGAGGCGTATATGGTTGTTGATTTTACAGGGAAACTGGTAGTTTCTGCAAAGCCCGATAAAACAGATGTTCGCATTGATATGGCAAACAAAGAAACCGGGATTTACCTGGTTAAGTTTAAAACTGCAAATGGCTGGAATTCCAGAAAGATCAATTTGATCAGGTAAGGGTAATTCTTTCAGATAAATTAAAGGTGCAGGGTTTGTTAAAAGTTCTGCACTTTTTTTTTGTCGTTAAAGTGCGGATGGCCCGATTTTGATACCAAAGTGAAAAATTACCCTGAAAGCAACAAGCATAACTACCGCCAGAACCATGGCTGCTTTATCGGCCTTGATCCTGATCGGGAATTCATCGAAAAAGAAGGTGGGAAACCCGGGGAAACGCAACAGTACCGGAACACCAAAAATAATTCCAAGCAAAAGGATAAACATTTCATAATAGGTAAGATCAGGAAGTTTTATCAGCATCATAATACCTGTTCCGACTACCAGAGGCAGCAGCACGTTGGCAAATGCAAAATAGGCACGGTTGTGTTCATTCAGTTGGTTAAAATAGCTGTTTGCCGAAAACAGGAACCATTTGGTTGTGAGCGTGGAGGAAATAAGTAACATGGTTAGCGCAAACAGCGAAATGATCAGCTTTCCCGTATCCATCATATAAAAGTACATCACCACATACCCTATGCCCTTATCGAGGATGGTGCCAGCCAGCAATGCACCAAACGACCAGATAATGGCATAGGTGAAACACCACAGGAAAAACAGCTTATAATGGGCCTGGTTGTCGTACATCTGGATAAAAACAATCAGGAAAATGATCCCGAAAAGCAGGGAAACCATTGGCGTGATGCTGAACAGAAACTTCACGGCATCACTGGTCCAGGCGCCTGAATCGATGGCATAAACAAGCTTGTAGTAGTACAGAATACTGGTATAATCAAATTGAAGCGCGGCAATCGCGGTAGCAAAATGCGACAGCAGGTACATAAAAATAAAGGCAATGATGAAATAGGAGAGGGAATTGAAAAAGATGATCAGAAAATTCCCGAAGGTCCGTTTGTTTTTGTCCTGAGTCTGATCTGAAGCCTGTTCTGTCAGCTTTTCCATAAATTTAAAAAAACCCATGCTATGAGACATGGGTTAATGATTATAAAATTTTATCTTTTATTCCTGCATGATCTTTTGGGCATCGATCATTTCCGTTGCATATTCCCCATCGTCAAGCCGCTGTTTTACTTCAGAGAAAGCCTGGATGGTGTATTTCACATCTTCGAGTGAGTGAATAGCTGTTGGAATCAGCCGGAGCAAAATCACGCCTTTTGGAACCACCGGATAGGTTACGATGGAACAAAAGATGCCATAGTTTTCGCGTAGGTCATAAGTGATTTGTGTAGCTTCCGGGACGCCGCCTTCCAGGATGACCGGCGTTACCGGCGACTCAGTTTTTCCAAGGTTGAAGCCCTTTTCGCGCAGGCCATTCTGCAATGCATTAACAATCTTCCAGAGGTTGTCTTTGATTTGCGGATTTTTGCGAATAAGTTCCAGACGTTTGAGTGCACCAATAACCATGGGCATTGGCAGGGATTTAGCAAATACCTGCGAACGCAGATTGTATCTGAGAAATTCGATAACCTCTTTTTTACTGGCTACAAATCCGCCAATTCCGGCCATCGATTTCGCAAAAGTGCCGAAATAAACATCCACGTCATCCATCACACCCATGTATTCGCTGGTTCCGGCTCCGGTTTTTCCCATTGTGCCAAAACCATGCGCATCATCAACCAAAAGCCTGAAGTCAAACTTTTCCTTAAACTTTACAATATCTTTCAGGTTACCCAGATCACCCGACATTCCGTAAACGCCTTCCGTAATTACAAGAATTCCACCTCCGGTTTGGTTGGTGAGTTTGGTAGCCCTTTCGAGTTCCTTCTCAAGGTTATCCATATCGTTGTGCGGATACACAAACCTTTTACCGAAGTGAAGCCGGCAACCATCAATAATACAGGCATGCGCCTCCGAATCGTAAACGATAACATCCCTGCGGCTCACAAGGCTTTCGATGATGGAAACCATTCCCTGGTATCCGTAATTGAGCAGGTAAGCGTCTTCTTTTTTCTCGAATTCAGCCAGTTCTCTTTCCAGTTGTTCGTGATAGTTTGTGTGCCCTGACATCATCCTGGCTCCCATCGGATAGGCCAGCCCCCATTCTTTGGCCGCTTCGGCATCAACCTTCCTTACTTCAGGGTGGTTGCCGAGCCCGAGGTAATTGTTTACCGACCAAACCAGCATTTTCTTACCCATAAATTTCATATACGGGGCAAGCTCTCCCTCAAGTTTTGGGAACATAAAATACCCAAATGCTTCACGGTTGTATTTGCCCAGCGGCCCCATATTTTTAAACTTCTCAAAAATATGCGGCCCCATATTTTTAAACTTCTCAAAAATATCCATGTTATTTTGGTTTTGATAATTGTTTTAAATTTTTGAAGCTGCAAAATTATAACAATTCCACTGATTATCAATGTTGCTCCTTTCAAAATAACCAAAAAGAATCGAACATGTTTTTACATTAGAAATCGAAAAATTTTTGAATGATCTGCACGTTATCTAATCCATTAAAATATATTACTTTTGCGCCCATGTTT
>JAGYLT010000154.1 GCA_018400545.1 Bacteroidales bacterium | reverse complement strand
ATGCACAGTGCATTAAAAGCGGTCAGCGTAATTTACTTCATTTTTCTAACCTCATCAGTTATTACAGTTGCTAAAGCACAAGCGCCCGTTCAGGTTGCTGATATACTCACCAATTTTAACTCGATTACAGAATACCAGGGCATGTTGTACTTTACTGCCCGGCCTGATGATGAGTTTAACGCTCAGCTATACCAGAGCGACGGCACCAAAGCAGTTACGCAGGTTTTAAAAGAAATATCAAGCAACAGCGTGTACTGGATGGGTGCCAGCCCGAACGACCTGATTGTGGTAAACGACCTCCTGATCTATGAACAATACGACAGTACGCATACGGTAAAAAAGCTCTGGAAAACGGATGGCACGTCTGCCGGGACAAGCATTATCAAGCATTTCGATTCAAACAATATCTATTGTTTGTATGAAAACTTTGTGTTGAACAACCAGTTAATTTTTGTAGTCGATACCGAAGATTATGGCTATGAACTTTGGAAAACAGACGGCACCGAAGCCTGAACCAGCCTTGTTAAAGATATCAACCCGGGCCCTGCCGGAGGAAGCTTCTGGCTGTCGGACAACAGAAAATACGGGGTTTTTCAGGACGTCCTTTATTTTCCGGCCAATGACGAAACACATGGCATCGAGCTGTGGAATACCGACGGAACGGCAGAAGGTACGGTAATGGTGAAAGACATTAACCCAGGAGTAAATGATTCGCGGCCCGCTGGCTTTGTGGTGTTTGAAAATCAGGTTTTTTTTTCAGCAGCCGACACTTCTTACCAGGAGGCCGGATCGTGGGTTTATAACACCGAACTATTTTCCACGGATGGCACCGAAGCAGGAACAACCATGGTAAAAGATATAAACCAGAACAGCGAAACCGGATCGCAGGTTGATGATTTAATGGTTTATAACAATACATTATTTTTCACGGCAATTGACTTTGAACATGGCTGGGAACTGTGGAAAAGTAACGGCACCTCCGCCGGCACCCAAATTTTAAAAGACATCAACCCGGGAACAGGACATGCATTTCCCAGGCACTTTTGCCAAACCGCCAATGGCATATACTTTTCAGCCGGGGATGGTGAACAATACGGACAGGAACTCTGGTTTACACAAGGCAGTGATGAAACCACCCACATGATAGCCGACCTTGAGCCGGGATATTCATCTTCAATCCCGGCCAAATTAACCCTCGTGGATTCGGTACTGTTAATATTAAAATTACGGACGCATACGGAAAAATGATACTGAAAAAGCAATTCGTGAATCAAAACACTATTACAATCCAGGGTCTGGGGCACTTAGTCGCCGGCATTTATATTGTAGAAATTCCCGGGAAGCATTTTCAAACGTATATAAAAACCTTAAAAATAAATTGAGTTTCAGCATAACCGATGCGGAACAACACCGACGATATTCAACATGTGGCAAAATATGAGCAATCTTCAAATAAATATCTAATCTTTGCCGCATGAAAATCAAAATTTGAATAATGGGTTAATATGCCCGGTTGGCAAACATTGAAATTTTATGGACGATACAATTAAGAACGACTTGAAAAAATATACCGTTAAAAGCAACGCTGAAATTGCCCCCGGTGTTTTTGTGCTCAAGTATAAACGGGATTTCACGTTTGTTCCCGGACAGGTGGTCGGCATTACCCTCGATCCTCACAAACCCCCGCGCATGTACAGCATTACCAGCGGGATGCAGGATGAGGATATCTGGATTTTGTTCAACATCAGGCCCGGAGGCGAGCTTACCCCTCCCCTTTCGGCAGTAAAACCCGGCGACGAGATTTACGCCACCGGACCGTCCGGAAACTTTTTTGGAACTGCAAAACCGTCCACCTGGATCGCTTCAGGAACCGGGATAGCTCCTTTTGTTTCGATGTGGCGGTCAGGAATCCGCAAGGATAAAATCCTGATACATGGAGGCAGGTTTTTGCATTCGTTTTATTTCGAAAATGAGTTTAAGGATGCCCTGGGCGATGATTTCATCCGCTGCTGTTCTCAGGAATCAGGCGAGGGCGTTTATCACGGAAGGCTCACAGCGTGGCTTAAAGCACAGGAAAACCTGCCCGCCGACAGAAAGTATTATCTTTGCGGTAGTGCCGAAATGGTTGTGGATACCAGGGATATTCTGATCGAAAAAGACATCCCGTACGAAAACATTTTGGCTGAGATTTATTTTTAAGATTATGAGAAATCAGGAAAAAATTGAAAACAAATTGAAAGATTTGATTCCGGTTCTACAAATGAATTACAACGTAAGTAAAATCGGGCTATTCGGATCAATTACTTCAGATCAGTTTAGCGATAAATCCGACGTCGATATACTTGTCGATTTTTCCATCATTCCAGGATGGGAATACTTTGACCTCATTGATTTTTTAGAAAAGGAACTGAACCGGAAAGTTGATCTCGTTACGGTTAACGCTCTAAAACCCCAGTTAAAGGACAATATTCTATCACAGGTTAATTATCTGTCATGAAGCACCTAAGAGATTACATATTTTATCTTGAGGACATGGAAGACGCTATGCGGCATGTTTTTGAATTTACTGAAGGGTTTGATTTTAAGAAGTTTAAAGCTACCCGGCTAGTTGTTGATGCGGTAATCAGGAATTTTGAAATTATGGGTGAAGCAACAAAAAACATTCCTGATGACATCAAGCAAAAATACCCTGAAATGCCCTGGAGTAAAATATATCGATTACGAAATATAATTTCTCATGATTATTTTGGTATTGATTATGAGGTAATTTGGAAAATCATTTCTGAATATCTCCCTGAAAATCACAAGCAAATTTTAACGATTATTGAAAAAGAAAGTGACAAGTCTGATGAATAAACCTTCACTTTTCGGGAAAACCCTCACAGAACTCCAGGATATAGTTGTTGAACCTGGACTGCCCAAATTCACAGCAAAACAAATTGCACAATGGCTTTACCAAAAAAATATCAGCACGTTTGAGGAAATGACCAACCTCTCAAAACCGGCCAGAAAAGCACTGGAGGAACATTTTGATTTGGGGCTCACTCCACCGTCAAAAGTTCAGGAATCGGTTGACGGAACCAAAAAATATCTCTATCCTGCCGGTCAGCTTAAATTTATTGAGGCAGCTTACATCCCTGATGAAAACAGGAAAACCCTATGTGTATCATCGCAGGTGGGATGCAAAATGGGATGCTTGTTTTGCATGACCGGCAAGCAGGGTTTTCAGGCCAACCTCACGGCAGGGCAAATAGTTAACCAGGTGCACAGCCTTCCTGAAAAAGAAGCCCTCACCAACGTGGTTTATATGGGCATGGGCGAACCTTTCGACAACCTGGATGAAGTGCTGAAGAGTCTGGAGATTTTTACTTCCGGTTGGGGATATGGCTGGAGCCCGAAAAGAATTACGGTTTCAACCATTGGCATCATTCCGGCCATCGAAAAGTTTTTGGATGCCAGCCAGTGTCATCTTGCAGTGAGCTTGCATTCTCCGTTTGAGGAAGAGCGCAAAAAACTCATGCCCGTAGAAAATGTATATGCCCTGCCCGATGTTATCAAGACCATTCGTGATTTTGATTTTGGCAGGCAACGCCGGATTTCGTTCGAGTACATCATGTTTAAAGGATATAACGACACGCCAAAGCATGTAAAGGAACTGGCCAGGATTTTAAACGGCATCCGCTGCCGCATCAATCTCATTCGCTTTCACCCCATTCCCGGAACACCGCTGGAAGGATCGGATGATGCCACCATGGAAAAATTCATGGTTGCGCTCAATGAGAAGGGAATCAGAACTACAATCAGAGCATCACGAGGCGAGGATATTTATGCGGCATGCGGGCTGCTTTCGACCAAAGAACTGGTGAAACAGGAAAACCCGGATTATTGATTGTGATAAGGTTCGTTGCGGATAATGGTGAATGCCCGGTAAAGCTGCTCCAGAAAAATCAACCTGATCAGTTGGTGTGAATAGGTCATTTTTGACAAAGATAATTTTGCATCAGCCATTTTATAAACTTCTGCTGAAAATCCATAAGCACCCCCCACAATAAAGTTTATGGTTTTATTTCCGGTATTCATCTGCTGCTGCAGAAAATTTGCAAACCCCACCGAACTGAAGGTTTTTCCATTTTCATCCAGCAAAATATTGATACTCCGCTCCCCGGTCTTTCTAAGAATGAGTTGGCCTTCCTTCTTCTTATAATCTTCCGGAGTAAGGTTTTTGGCATTTTTTAAAGCGGGAATTGCAACTTCCTCGAATGGAACATATTTTCGGATTCGTGAAGAATACTCCCGAATTCCATCTGCCACAAAAGTCTGCGTTGTTTTACCCACAATAACTAACCTGATTTTCATACTTCCGGTTTTGGCATAAATTCTGAATGATAATTCCGATATTCAATTTTTTGAATGGCAAAAAGTGTTAACTTTGCGCTATCAGGCAAAACTACAGAAAACATTCTAACATCGTGAAACCAACCAGAGCAGGCATTCTATTATTTGTTTTTGCAATCTTTACCGGATTTCTCGCAAACCCTGCAACAGCGCAGGATGCCTCCGTTACTGATCAAATTACCAAAGCCCTTAAATCCGGCAACGCCTCACAGCTTGCCACCCACCTGAATGCCTCCATCGATCTGACGCTTCCCGACAACGAAGGCACTTACAGCAAAAAGCAAGCTGAGCAAATTCTCAAGATGTTCTTTTCAAAAAACCCGGTTAAAAGTTTCAGCCTCGAACATACCGGGAACTCAAACAACGGCTCGAAATACCTGATCGGAAGCTATGAAAATAGGGCCGGATCCTTCAGGGTTATCTCCCATCAAAGGCCGCAACGGCACCGAGCTGGATACAGCAACTGCAGTTTGAAGAGGAATAAACGAATTCGCTAGAACGCGATGAGTTGGCCCTGCTCCGGGATGATAAACCGCACCCCAAGATCATTATTAACCAAAAGTTGTTTGTAAATCAAATACTTGTTGTCGCCACCCTGCTTCCATGACGGCTTTATTCCGGTGACAATAACCGGCAACCCCATCAATGCTTCACCATTATTTTCGGGATTGGTTATTTCAGCGAGATGGGTCAATTCCTTTATCATCCATTTTGGATTCAGATGCCCGTAAAGTTTTGAGTCGGGCTGCTCGTTGGGATAAGAACATTCCAGGAAAATGGCCTTCAATTTATCTTCTCTGATGATAGGCGCAATTGCTTTCCATATCTCTTCAAGGTAATTTACCCCCTCCAGTTCATCGGCTCCGGTATCGCCGGCATAAAGCACATAATCATCAAGATATCTGATTAGAAATGCGGTTGATTCGTAAGGATTCTGGTGACTAAGGCGAAAGGGTTTTACATACATGTTTGTTTCCTCGATGCGTTGCTCCTGCTCAGGAATCAGTGTTTTGTAGTCGAATATACCCAAATTTATCCCTGCACCTTCATCGGTGAAATTGGGCCAGATTTCCCAGTTAAACACATTGGCTTTTAGGTAATCGATTGTGGAAGCTGTGGCATAAATATTTTTTGTGGTGCTGGCCGGTGAGGCGATGACCAGGCCGGCAATATGATCCAGATGAGCATGCGTAATCAGATAGCCTTTGATCAAATCACGAAAAATATAACCGGCTTTGGAAGCAGCACTTTCCTGCGGGACAAAAACCTCGTAAAAATTACCCGAATTCACAGCACGTTCAATACCTGAATAAACCGTACCCGCATCGAGGCAGATGAAATCGTTACTGTTTGCAGGAGCCAGCAAATATGCAGAAAGGTTGTTTTCCTTTATTCCACCACCCGAACCTAAAACAATGGTTTTAAAGGCCTGACCGGCCAGGCTGAAAGATAAACCCACAAAAATTGTAAAAAGCAAAAGCTGATAAAATGACTTTGTTTTCATTGTAAATCCGAATTTTATTTTTTTCAAATTTAGGCAAATT
>JAGYLT010000153.1 GCA_018400545.1 Bacteroidales bacterium | reverse complement strand
CGGACAGCAATTCGGTAACAAGGAACTGATACTGAATGCCATGAATTATCTCACCGATGATTCAGGCCTGATCTCCATCCGTTCAAGGGATTTGAAACTGAGGCTGCTCGACCGCACAAAAGTAGAAAACGAAAGGCTTTACTGGCAGATACTGAACACGGTTTTGCCGGTGTTGCTGGTGGCCATTTTTGGGATTGTGCTGGGGATTATTCGGAAAAGGAAGTATGCGAAATAACCCCCTCTGTGTCTTCCCCAATTTGGGGGAGGATGCCACCACAAAGGCCAACAGTTTGTGAATAATAACAGTTCTTTTTTCAGATAAAGATAAATCGGAGTAATAAGTGGCTTGTGCGTTGGAGCTCCCTTCTCCTTGAGGAGAAGGGTTGGGGATGAGGTCAAACCCAGTATGGGTTTAGCTATTGTAGTAACCGGATGAACGGAAAAATCAGGTCAACCCGGTACGGGTTGTGCTTAAGGTGTGAATTCGATAGCGCAACACCTACGGCGTTGTTTCATCACTGGTTGGCGGATTTTGCTACAATACCGGAACCCTTACAGGGTTCATTTGATCCTGTCCTGGTTTCACCTTTTTCGGAAAGTTTTATGAAAAAGGTCGGGAGGCCGTGATAAGGTTTATTAAAATCGATAATTAATTACAATGCGACATAGATAATACTTTAGAATCATGTCAGGAAAAAAAACGCAGAAACATAAGCACCGAAAGCCCGGAGAGCTGAGGCTTGAAAAGGAAAAGCCAGTTCCACGGTACATGTACTGGATACCATTTATGTTTGCCTTTGTGCTGTATGGCAACAGCATAACGAACGAGTTTGCGCTGGACGACCTGCCGCAGATCGTCAACCACCGGATGGTGCAGCAGGGCTGGGACGGTATCGGTGAGCTGCTTACAACCAACTACTGGGCGGCTTCAAATCAAAACCTGGGCTATTACCGGCCTTTGGCGCATGTTTCGTTTGCTATCGAAAATGCCCTGCACGGCAACAATCCGCATATCATGCATTTCATCAATGTGTTGTTGTATGCCTTTTCCGGGATGGCGTTATTTGGCTTCCTGTCGGCGCTGTTCCGCCGGATGCCGTTTTTTGTGCTGGTGGCCACACTGCTGTTTATGGCCCATCCGGTGCACACCGAGGTGGTGGCCAATATCAAAAGCCGCGATGAAATCCTGAGTTTTCTCAACAGCACCCTGGCACTATGGTTCGCCTACAACTATGCCAAAAATAAGTACATCCCCACCATGGCGCTTTCGCTGATTTTTTATTTCCTGGCATTAATGTCGAAAGAAACGGCCATGACCACTCTGGCTGTGGTGCCTTTTATGCTGTATTTTTTCACGCCAAAAAAAGGCGGGCAAATTGCTGCTATAACGCTGGCCTTTGTGGTGGTTTCGGGATTGTTCCTGGCATTAAAATTCAGCCTGATCGGGACTTTATCCGGAAGCCCGCCCAACGAGATGAACGTTTATCCCTACAAGGAAATGTCGGGACGAATACCCACTATGCTCTTCATTTTCGGGATGTATTTGTGGAGACTTTTGGCACCCGTGAGGCTCATTTACGATTACTCCTACAACCAGATTCCGGAGGCCGGTTTTGATAATCCGGTTGTCTGGCTTTCGCTGTTTATTCTTATAGCTCTGGCCTTTTTGGCATTCAAGAACCTGAAGCGTAAAAACATCCTCTCCTTTTCCATATTTTATTTCGGGATTACATTGTCGGTGGGTTTGGCATTTGTGGTAACCCGCGGCGGTATTATGGCCGAACGTTTCCTGTATGCACCGGTGCTTGGATTTTCGCTGGCCGTGAGCTATCTGCTTTTTAAACTGCTGCCGAGAGAACGGAAAACCCGTAAGATTATCTATGATTTTAAACCTGCCGAATCAAAAATATTTGTAGCGGCCATTGCAGTTTTGTTGCTGTTTTATACCGGACGCACCATAGCAAGGAACCCGGTCTGGAAAAACAATTTTACCTTGTTTTCCACCGATGTGGTTTACGGAGGCGAGAGTGCCCTGCTGAGAAAACATTACGGCAGCGAACTGATCAATCAGTCGGTGGCTGCCAAAGACCCCGCCGTTAAAGATTCGCTGATGCAAAAAGGTATGGCCGAAGTTCAGAAATCGCTGGAGATCAATCCAAGGTTCAGTGAAGCGTATTTCAAACTGGGTTATGCATATTATCAACTGCGGGATTACGACAAGGCCATCGAATATTACAAAAAAGCCAACCAAAGCAGTTCGACCACTATCTCAAACCTGGCCCTGGCCTATTACATGAAAGGCGAGCATGGCGAGGCGCTTCGGTTGCTGAAGCGATCGCTGCAAATGGACCCGCATAATTCCACCGCGAGGAGTAATTTACCAATGGTTCAGAATGCTTTCAATAATCAGCTTAACACCATGAAAAAGGAAAGTTCCGAAGACCCACAGCATTACTACGACCTCGGAAATCTTTTTGTGGATGCCCAAAATTACCAGGATGCGCTGGTTCAGTATCAAAAGGCCGTTGAATTATCGCCTGAGTTTGTGGGTGCGATCATCAACGTTGGGAATTGTTATTACATGCTGAAGGATTATGATAAAGCAATTGCATCATTTAAGAAAGCGCTGGAATTCGAGCCCTCCAACAAACAGGCAAGCAGAAATCTCAGTCATTTATACAGCCTGCTCGGAAACACCGAAATGCAACAGTTTTACGACCGGAAGGCAAAAGGACAATAAACCATCCGGAATTGCATTTGTATCAATCAATGAGTTGGAGATTTATTTAAAGGGAACATTCGAAAAGATATGAAGAAAAACCGATTGACAATTATACTGGTACTGATCCTGGCAGTGGTTGCTGTGGTTTTGGTACTGCAAAACCGCGGTGGAACCCTGCGCAGTGAAGTGGGTGATTTTGCCATTATCGATACAGCTTCGGTAACCAAAATCTACATGGCCGACATGCAGGGCAATGAGGTGCTACTGAAAGAAGAAAGGCCTGGCCACTGGTCGCTTAACGATTCCATGAAAGCGCGTCCTGAAGGTGTTGAACTCCTGCTTAGTACTATGCAAAACCTGGCGATTAAAGCACCGGTTTCGAAGGCTGTTTACAACAGTGTTATCAAACGGCTGGCGGGAACATCCGTAAAAGTGGAAATCTATCAGGAAAAACCCAGGATCAACCTTTTCAATCTGATCAAATTATTTCCGCACGAAAAGCGCACCATGGTGTATTATGTGGGCGGTGCCACACCCGACAATATGGGCACCTTTATGCTTAAGGAAGGTTCCGAAACGCCTTTTGTGGTTTATATTCCCGGATTCAGGGGTTATATTTCGGCAAGATACACCGCTTTCATCAGCGACTGGCGCGACCATACCATCTTTGCAAAGAAACCTGAAAAAATCAGGGAGATACGGGTTGAGTTTCCGCAGCATCCGGAAGAGTCGTTTCAGATTGAAAAGTTTGGTGATCAGCGTGTTGACCTGAAGCAACTGGCCACAGGACAAGTGTTAGACGGATTTGATACCACGCGGGTAATCGATTTTATAAACGCCTTTCGGGACATTCGTTTCGAATTGTCATTTGAAGATATTACCAGGCAACATCGCGATTCCATCCTTTCGCAAACTCCCGTGCATATTGTCGAATTAACAGATACGGAAGGAACTTCCAAAAAAATAAAAACATACAGACGTGCAAACCTGGTGCAGCAGGAAGACCTCGAAGGCAATCTTATGCCCTACGATGTGAACCGGCTTTATGCCTGGCTTGAGGATGAAAAGGAACTGGTGATCATTCAATATTTTGTGTTCGATCCCATCACGCGGCCGCTTTCCTATTTGCTGGGCAGGAATGTGAAAGCGCAATAGATAGGTGAACCCGCTATTACTCAGCACAGGCAAAACCTGAAAGAAAGCCATGTTCGAACCAGCCTGCCTTTATTTTAGTCTGATAACCCGATTTAAATAATGGCCCGGCAGTCTGGCAGGGTTTTCCGCCCCGTATCATGCGTGTGGTGGCTTTATAAGTATGTGAATATTAGCGCACGGATTTGCCTGCTGGGGTTACTACGGGAATAATTCTTGCCGGTGGGATTAGAGTTTCTTCAGGGTTTCAACAAACTGTTCTGGCGATAAGCTAATTTCTCTTAGTATTTGACGTAATAATGAGCGCCCTATTTCCTGATTTCCATGATGAGGTAAAGTAGTGTATCTTCCATCAGGATGCCGGTAAAAAACATGACTCCCCTTTTGCCTTTTAATTTCAAACCCCATATAAAAAAGGAGCCTTTCCAATAATTTTACTTTTACAATGGGCAGTTTGTTACTCATACCGCTATAGAGATTTGCTGGAAGCCAATAAAGTCTGGTAATTCGTTGATCTCTTCCTCAGTCATTTCCTCCAGGCATAGCTGCGTAACCTCCTGAAGATTAATATATAGCTGGTCGAGTGTTGCGGCCTGGGTGTGTGCACCCGGTAAACCGGGAACAATGCCAATGTACTGGTTTAAGTCCTTATCCCTGGTTATTTCCGCTGTAAATTTATAAGATTTCATAATTTCCAAAGTTTCTTCAAAATTAACGATTATTCATCATTCTGGTTTGGTAATTTAACTTTTTTCAACCTGGTCTCCAATTCTTGCTGATTATTCAAATGGTATCAGTTGGAAATTCTACTTATGGTCTCTTAACGTCTTCCGATGCAGATACAAAACCTGAGAGAAATCCGTGCTCAAACCAACCTGCCTTTCTTTCAGTCTGAAAGCCCGATTTAAATAAAGACCCGGCAGTCTGGCAGGTTTTCCGCCTTGTATTATACGCGTGGGTCCGCACGGATTACAAATCCGCGCTATCGGGGGTTTTTGGGCAGGCTTTTTACGCTGGGGAAACACGAGATGCCGAGCACGGCTTCATGTTTGGGGTTGACGGGATATACCACACCGCGGAATCCGCCGCCCACGAGGTTGCGCAGGGTGAGGCCGCTCACGGAGTTGGGGTCGGCAGGAACGCCGATCAGCGCGATACGTTTGGGTTTGAATATGCTGTTTTAATTTTCTGATGCCCATGGCATTGTTGTTTTCCTGGTTGTTATTTCATTCACAAAAGTGATCGAAATTTTTGCACGGGATTCAACGGGTAAACATTAAATCTTTATGAATTGACGGGGAACAAAGCGAGAAAAATATTGGAAAATGCGGTTATTTGATTCGTTGGTTTTATCTCCTGATGATATTTTATGGTATAAAACTGATGTAATAATTTTCAGGAATCCTGATATGGTGAATTAATTCGATACTGGCAAGGATATGCTTAATAATAAATATGAGTTGATTCTGAACTATACGAAGTTAAGTCATACTAATATCTATCTTTCATAATTTTAACCGTGGAAGCCTTTTCATCGTCTTTCCACAGGGTGAGCATATATACCCCGGTTTTGAGGGTGTTTCCGTAGTCGTTGTCGCCTTTCCAGGTGAATTTGTAATTGCCTTTGGGCAGGGTAGCATCCAAAAAATTATTCACGATTTTTCCGTTGAGATCGGTTATGATTATTTGAATATGGCTTTTTTCGTCAAGGTAGAAATCCACGAACGAATGCACATAAAACGGGTTGGGATAAACCAACACCTCTGTTTCATTTGATCTGTCAGCGGAAGGTTCGTTGACCCCCGGGGTGACATCCTGGTATTCGTAAGCGCCCATGTCGATGCGGCCGCCTGAGATACGGGGATTGCCGGCCAGGTCGGTGGCGGGCAGGTGAACGGTATCCATGTTGTGCATGTAGAGCACGTATTTCCCGTTTTCCTCTTTGATATAGGGTGGATCCATGCCTTCTTCGTACATGGGCGTGCCGGTGTTGATACACGGCGAATCATCCTGAAGGTAGTAGGCCGTATCCCAGTTTCCGACCCATTGCGGGTCCTCATCCAGATTACCTTCCAGCCAATTGAGGGTGTGCATTGGATCCCATCTCCATATATTCCATAGCCCTCCCTCTATGTTGGAGTAG
>JAGYLT010000152.1 GCA_018400545.1 Bacteroidales bacterium | reverse complement strand
TTGAGAAAAAAAAATACCGCCGGCGCGCACGGCCCTGGCATGATCAGGGCAGCTTGCATTTTATGACCTCAAAGCGCTTTTTGCTGCCCTGATGCCAGAGGCCGGCTCATTATTTTTTTTGGAGAAAAAGTTGTTAATGGCTGATGTTGCCCCCGGGATGAGCTATCCTATACCCTGATAACTTCACACTTTGTGATTTTAATACCGTTGATTTCAACCTGCTTTACTTTGGCCCGGCTGAAATGATGGTACAACGTATGCTTGTTGATGGAGCTGTGTTTTGATATTGCCGCCAGGCTTCCAAAAATTTGCGGATGCTGAAATGTTGATCTTTGAACTACATACATAATTGAAAAAATTTAAAGGGCAGGTGTTACCCTGCCCAGGTTAACTATCTACTATAAATTTCCAAATCTCCAAAATGATGCGATCCATTTACTACTATGTTTACCGTAATCCACCAGCCCGGTAGAGCTTTATGAACATTGTATATGCTCACTTCAACATATTTTCCCTGATAATGGAGATGTGCCCCTCTTATGGATTTAAACTCCTCAACCCATAAAGAAACCGTTCCCGACACTATCGCATGTATCAGGATTTCACCTTGATACGGTTCATAGTTTGCTTTGCGAAACGCTTCAATAGCTTGTTTCTCGATTCCCTCTGGGAGTTCAATTGGAATCCATCTCATTTTTTGACTTTCTGCATTGCGTTGATCTTTCATGATGTAAATGATTTAATGATTAAATGTGATTAATTAATGTTCTACAAAAATAGGTATTATATTTGTAACCACCAAGCTATTTATTGTTAAATGATTTTAACATACTTCATTAAGATATTGATTACCAGGTTATAGTTGTCATTCTGTCAGATATTAATAATTGACTGCCAGGTTGACAGTATTACAGAATTATTAATTTTGCCTGGATAATTCATAACAACGTTGCTCATGAATGACTATTTAGACAAGTTTTTGACCGGCACTGTAGGACCTTTCATTTTAGCTATTGCAAACACCGGATGTTTTGATTTTAACCGTAACGTTTGGGATGATCTGTTTTCGTTCTTTGTTATTGTGCTTTCTGCTATTACGTCAACGCTTACTATACAGTTTTTCAGGGAGTTAAAGAGAAAAAAGTAATTTCAACTGACAGATCATGTCAGTGACGTTTCTCCGTATCAATTCCGCTGTTGACAATACGCAGAAAAAAAAAAATTCGTGGAAAATCTTTTCGAACATTCACGAATATTTGTAGCTTCGTAAGTCCTTTTTTATTCACTTAATACTTTATTCTTATGGCACGTGTACAAAATCCCATCATTGGCCGCGCTTCGGGAAAATTCGGAGGAGCAGTATTTGCTACTCTGTTTGGCCAGAACATTTTGAGAACCCTTCCAGTTGAAGTCCGGAACCCAAGAACGCCGGCGCAGCAGTTGCAGCGTGAAAAGTTTGCACGTTCAATTGAAGCCATTAAGGCTATGTATCCATTCGTTAAAAATGCGTTTCCTATCGGATCTGCGCAAATGTCGCCCTCCAGCTATGTTATGAAGTCAGTCCTGGCTTCAACGTCTGGTTCGGCTGGTTCTGTTGCTGTTGATCATGAAACCATGTTTGATCAGTTTAATCCTGATAAAAACCATAGTGGAATATCCGTTTCATTGGTTGATCAGGAATGCACAGTTTATATTGACGGTTCTGCTTTTACTGATCAATGGATGCAGGGTGATGATGTCGACATTTCTATTGTTTTTACTGAAGACATTTTTTATGTCAATGCATCATCTTTAATTAATGAATCCCAAGAGGCCACATTTGTTTTTACCCTTCCGGAAAATGTTGATCCCTCTTCATACGTGGTTTACGTCACTAACCGCTCCCGCACTGTCAACAAACCCGGCGCTGAGCTCGCTTCAAAAGTTTCGTAGTTTTCTTTTCTCATAAGGTTAGTTTTTTATGAATCGTTAGTGTTTTTGTTGCAGGTTTGTGATGTAATCCGACCGAAAAAGTCCGCCATGTGCGGACTTTTTTATTTTTATTTGTACCGACAATTTACATTTATTCACTTAACTATTTTAATATCATGAAGTTTACATCACAATTGCCAAAATCAATCCGGGGTAAGGCTCTTAATGCCGTCTTTTATGAAGCCTTCGGGAAACAGATTGCCCGCACCAGGCCATTTAAGTACAACCGCCCGGACTCATCTGAACGAGATTTTCAGGAAGACAAGTTTGCATTTTGTGTTCATCATTTGCGCCCTGCACTCGAATTTGTAAGGCTCGGTTTCTCTCGGTATCCTCATGCTAAAACAAGTTGGAACGGCGCCATGAGCATGAACATGCTTAATCTTTCAAGCGTTCCGCCAACGCTACTACAGGATGCTATTGATGCTATCGAATGGAGCTGGGGTTCACTTCCCAACGACCCGGAGCCGGTGAACTTTGTTCAGAACATTACACACACAAATATTTATCACTTCCCATCAGCACAACAGTTAATCGAACGACCTAATGATTTTCGTATGTGCTTTGTTTTGGCTCCGAGTACTGGCATCATATTCAGGCCAGTTGAATTGACAGCCCGGCAAGATTCAGTTGTACAAATACCCAGGTTATTTAATGGCTTTGGTCACCCTTGTTACTACATTTATTTTTACGCTGATCAGAACTTGAACGAGTTCTCAACATCCGAAATTCAACAAGTAATCTATTAAAGCCATGGAAATAGCAACAGACTACGATATCGAACAATTTGCGCTTTTTTTATCCGGGCAGGAATATGATAATATAGGATTTTCATTTTTACCCGAATCAAATTTAGATGCTTTACAAATAGACCTATGTAGGAATCTTTATGAAACCGGCTGTAGATATGCTGACTTAGTACCCATTGTTAACGTGGTGGAAACCGCTCCAACTACTACACGTATCCAAGTTGCCAAGGGTGGTAATATTATTACTGTCGCTAATGAATTGCTTACTACTCATTATCTCGATGCAGTTGATCACAATATTGAAACATATCCAACTTGCCGCTATGGTTCATTTATTTATTACTTGCGTCGTGCTACTGCCCCATTAATGCTGTATGTTGGAAAGAAACCTATACTAGCGCATATCTTTCGTTATGCATTTGTGCGACGTAAAACACTTGAAGGTCACTCAATAGCTGAAATCAGTACAATGATTGGAGAGAAAGACGACAAGAATACAAGAGGCTACAGAGATGGACTTATTGAAATAAAAGGCAGAACATAATTAACTCACATTTAAATTTATATTACTTATGAAAAACTTATTTAAGAAAATTGGCTCGGTAGTAAAACGTTGGACTACAGGTTTAACAGTTCATTTGTTGATTGATATGTTGAAGCAATATACCTTCAATAATGACAATCTAACGGCAGTTGAGCAGCAATATATTATACAACTATTGAACAAGTTAAAATTAATGTTGCCAGATGAGCCTATGTAAAGTTCCCGTATAGTAAAACGGGGTTTATAATTACATAACTTTTTTACTTAACTGAAAATCAGGGGTTTATGAAATCAGACAAACAAAAACCAGTACAATTGTTCGGAATTGATTGGCTGTCAGTCTATTGCAGTGGCACACCGGTTAATGTAGGAAAATTTCGAATCGTCAAACAAGATTACTCAACTCGTCAATTTAAATCAGTTTATAACCTTTTATATGATAACGATCATTTTGCAATGCTTGTCGCAGAACCTCACTCAACCATTTTAGACAAAACCGGCATGATCATTAAGGTTGTGAACAAATACCTCTACACGAACCGAGCAGTAAACATTTTGGCGCTATACCTTCAACAAGCCTATATCAAATACCGCTCAATTAGTCGCCTGGACTTATTCTCTGACTTCAATTACTTCACACCATTCGAGAATCCACACCAGTTTATTGAAGATTTTTTTGCCGGCAAAGTTTTGAAAAAAGGCAGGTCAAAATTCAGCGCACATGGCAAGACAGCAACAAAATTAGAGTTTCAATATTTGAGATTTGGCACCCGGGAGAGCAGTTCATTTATCTACCTTTATAACAAAACAGATGAACTCCGTGAGGCATCCGACAAAAAATATATAACTGATTGGTGGAAACTGAACGGCATTGATACTACTATCCCTGTCTGGAGGTTGGAGTATTCATTCAAACCAAACCGCCGCGGAAGTCTATTCCCAGGCACCGGTGAATATGAGATTTTGCAACTGTCGGACCTCAACGACTTGAAAAAATTAACTGCAATCTGGTTTAATGCTGTAGATCAGTTTTTTACTTTTGTCAGAAACGACGGTCAAAAAAATATTTCCCGGATGACGCCAATTGTGTTGTTTACCAACAATTTTGAACATCAAAAATTGACCTACATTCCCGAAAATCCTGACGACACCCAGCAAGCCAAGAGATTACTAACGCAACTATTGAAACACCGTGAACTTGCATTTGATCACCTTGCCTTAATGAAACCGAGCCTCGACGAGACCATCAGAAATATAGTATCACTGTACAACCTTCAGGACTGGTTACGCAAAAAATATCAAATGACGGAATTTCTATAATCAATTAACCACAAACAAATTTACATCATGAAACCACTAAACGCACTAACATTTAATCATGATTGGAATAAAAAATTACAATGTGATCATTTTACAACGTTGCGACTTCGAATTATTGAGCCAGGCACAGAACTGCCGGTTTATTTGAAAAATGATTACTTCGACCATGTGACTGTACTGGATCGAAAATCCTTAAAATTAGATCAAATTAACAACTGGATTGCATATCTCGACACCGGTTATGATGCTGCAGAATGCATGAAAATTCTAACGACTATGTACAAAAATAAAAATGTGAACTGGAAAACACAAACCATTTATTTTTATTTACTGAAACGCCACAAAAATTAAATTCAAATGAAAAATAAAACATCATTATCATTCATCTACACCAGTAAAAAAACAGAACTTCAACAAGCAATCGCAACCGCCAGACAAATTTTAGATGAAGCAATTGAAAAAAATTCACAACCTTACTCAATTCTTTGCAAGAAGAAGAATTTTCTAAATCAAATTGAAAGCTTTGTAACGGCATCAGATGCATATTTGGGACAACTGGTCTCGAACCAGTCCGATCATTTACAGGAACTAATCCAATACGCACAAGCAGACGAAATTTTAGACTATCCGATTGAACTGTCACCAACATACCGTTATTCGACTGATCAGAATAAAAGGGAAGCCGCCCGGACATATTCCATCAGTAAAGCAAAACATGACTATCCAGATTTATTCTAAATTAAAATCAAAAAAAAAGGAAATCTAAAAAAAATTGTTTCAGAATCGTTACTGGCTGTCTGTTGATATTAATTTAATTTGATATGATCATTTTTTTAATCTACAAGGGTTTAAATTCAAAAATAAAAAGGATCCAGGAAACTACAATCCAGATAAGACCCACCGCACAGCCGGTCCAAAGTAAAGCCGCTGCAAATCTCTCTTTCAGCTTGAATCTGTATTTTGCAGCCGCTTTACTTTGCCCCGGCTTCCCCGCCCCATGTCCGACGCACCCACCCACCACACACCGGCTGCCGCTGATGTCTGCCTCTCGTTTCGCTGTCGCCCTGACCCCGCCGCAACCGCAACCCACCGCACATAATATCCCTCCCTGTTGCGGTGCTCTGGGGACAGGGCAGCCGCTCCACTTCCGGCAGCCACAGCCGCCGCCGGTTTCCCACCGCACAAGGCAACATCACTCCCGTAATTAACACGCAGCGCACTGCATTGAACTTCGTTTCTGTGTATTAGCCTGTTATTCTGTCCGCAGTCAGCGTTCAGCTTCAGCGGCACGCAAGCAGCCCGCCAGGCTACCCACCGCACAAGCTAACCTATTTAGCCTGTCATGCTGCATGCAGGTGCCGTCCCACCGCACAAGGCTTTACACTTCAGCTTCACTTGCTGCGGTTTCGGGCATGCGCCGCTGGCCGGCAATGGTCACTTCCCTGACGTGCGACGTGTGG
>JAGYLT010000151.1 GCA_018400545.1 Bacteroidales bacterium | reverse complement strand
GCCATCGGGAAAATTGATGCCATCATTTTTTCGGTGGCCATGATGGTGGGCATTTTCTTTTTCTCGGAATTGTACCCGCTATTCGAAAATTTCTATAATTCCACTTTCCTTGGTAACATTACCGTTTACGAAAGCCTGGGAATTCCCATGAGCATCTTCATGATCCTGCTGATTGTGATTGCACTGGCGGCTTTCTATGTTGCCTCGATGATTCAAAAGCGCGTAAAAAAAGTTGAATATTAATTCGTAAAAACATGAATAAGTCATACATCTTTTTAGCACTGATCGCAATTTTGCTTGGCATTGGCCTGATGGTACTCGAAGCCAACGAAAAGAGTGACGAAAGAACACCGGAGCAAATCCTGATTGAACTCAACGAGGGAACCCGATACATCACCACCGACGATCTTGCACAACGCATTATCGAAGGCGATCCGTCAGTTCAACTGATTGATGTTCGCGATCCATACGATTTTATGGACTTTGCCTTGCCCGGGGCTGAAAGCATCCCTACATCCGATGTTTGCACGGAAGTGGCTTCAGACCTGATGAATATGCCCGGAAAAGATTTCATTTTTTACTCCAACGGAGATGTGGAGTCAAACAAGGCCTGGCTCATTGCCAACCGCGAAGGCTTCGAAAGGCTCTATGTTTTGGATGGCGGTTTAAACCGCTGGATCGAAACCATCATCAAACCTTCAAAGCCTGCCGATACGGAGCCTCAGGAGGTTTTCGACCTGTATCAGTTCAGGCTTGGAGCCAGCCAGTTTTTCACAGGTGGCGATGTAAACGTGGCCAGCGAAATGCCGGCGGAAGAAATCCGGTTCACCCGCAAAAAAAAGAAAAACGTGGTTGAAGGTGGATGTTAAGGATGGAAAGAAGTTATTTAGTTATTGGTTAATCGATTGATGAATGGTGGCAGCATCAGCTGCGATTCATTCCAGGGAATTAAAGTTCAAAAAATGAAAAACAAAAAAAAACAATATTCAAAATGAAGGATAACAGTACAAAAGCTTTGGTTATCGTGGCGCTGCTTTTTGTAGCGGTGCTGGTCATTGGCTGGGCTTCAACGCAAAGGAGCGGACTCACCTGGGAAATATCCCCGCAGGAAACGGTGGATTTTCTCATGGATGCAGAATACCAGATTTTGCCTGAAGATGTGGCTTACTATGTTGATTTTGATGAGCCCGGTTTCGTGTATGTGGATTTGAGAAATCAATACGATCACATCAAGGGCAGCATCCCTGCATCCATCAATATTCCACAGACCGAACTCCTGGAAAAGGCATCCCTTGAGTTTTTTGATGAAATGGCAGCAGATTCACTTAAGGTTGTGCTGTATGGCAGGGATGAAGCTGCTGCGACCGGCCCATGGTTGCTGCTCAGGCAATTAGGATACGAAAATATTAAGGTAATGAAAGGCGGCTGGGAATATTATGCCAACGAATCGCTCGATCCTTACGACATGCCCGAAGTCCCAAAATACATGGTGGAAGAACCCGCCTACGATTTTGCGGCAATCATGGAGTTGATGGAATCGTCTCCGGCAGCATCTGCCCCGGACGATATGCCCGAGGTGGTGATTCCAAAGCGGAAGAAAAAGAAAAATGTTGTGGAAGGCGGATGTTAGCATTTTTAATGCAACGCCTTCTTCGACAGATGAATAAATATCTTGTTTAGGCACGGGATAGAGAAATGATGTTAAAATGCTAAACTTCAATGTGAGCCGGCGGCTGCCGGCTTTTTTATGCCTGTCTCTCTCCACAATTTGTATTTTCGCAGGCAATTATGGCAGAAGAAATCATCAGCAATAAAAAACCAACAGGGAAAAGCAAGCCCCGGAAAGTTCCAAAAAAAAGGCACTACCGCGACTACCTGATCGAGTTGCGCAAACGGATGATCCGCTCGGTATTGGCTGCATTGCTGATGGCCATCCTTGCCTTCATGAACCAAAACATCATTTTTGATGAAATCCTGCTGGCACCCAAAAGCGAGGATTTTTTCACAAACAGGGTACTCTGCCAGATCGGTGAAAAATACCAGATCGACAACCTGTGCTTTAGCGCCGAATCGCTGAAAGTGATCAACATAAACATGGCCGGGCAGTTTTTAACCCATCTTTATGTTTCCTTTATCGCGGGTATCATCCTGGCCTTCCCGTTTATTTTGTTGCAGGTGTGGAGTTTTCTGGCATATGTCCTGAAAATTAAAAGCCGCCGGACCACCCTGGCCACAATTGTTTTCGGCAGCATCTTATTTATTCTGGGTTTGTTATTCAGCTATTTCCTCATCGTGCCCCTCACCGTGAATTTCCTCGGGACCTATTTTGTGAGCAGCGAAGTGCAAAATAATGTGATGCTGGGGTCGTACATCAGCACGATTGCATCGCTGGTACTTGGTGTGGGGGTATTTTTCGAGTTGCCGGTTTTTGCTTTTTTCCTTGCAAAATACGGAATTGTAAGTCCGGTATGGCTCAAAAAACAAAGGCGCATCATGATTGTGGTTCTTTTAATCCTCTCGGCGATCATCACCCCACCCGACATCATCAGCCAGGTTTTGGTGTGTATTCCTTTGCTGCTGCTTTACGAGGTAAGTATTGTGGTGGCAAAGCGGGTTTATCCCAAACCCGATCCTGAAAACGAATAACAGGCTTATCCGGTTTTACTGATTTTTTCGAGCTGGGCGGGCTGAAGCATTTCTATGCGTTGTCCGGACAGGCGAATAAAACCCTCCTTCTGAAATTTAGTGAGTGCACGGGTCGTACTTTCGCGGGTAATGCCCACCAGGCTTCCAAATTCATCACGGGTAAGCGGAAGTTCAAACTGATTGGATTCAAAAATTACACGGCTGAAATAAAGCAAAGCATCAGCCACCTTACCATAGGTTTGTTTTGCATTGATGTTTAAAAACCTGTGGTGACTGTTTAAACTTTCCTTTGAAACCGAAACCAGAATTTCATAGGCAAAATCACCGTTGTTGCGCACCAGATTCTTAAAGGCCTCCACATCGATGTAACAAACCTTTATATCTTCCAGTGCCCGGTAGGAATAATGGTTCACCTGATCTCCAAACAGGGAATGCAGACCCAGGTACGACTTGCTTTTGATGATCTGCACGATCTGTTCACGGCCATTTTCACCCTTTTTATATTCCAACACAAGTCCGTTGCGCAGGTAAACAATGTGAGAGGTCAACGAGCCTTCGTGATAAATGTGATGGTTTTTGCCGATTGAAACCTCGCGATAGTTTTGCTGCAACAAATCCAGTTGGCCCGACGACAATGCCGAAACTGCACAAAACCGGTCTGCGCAAAGCTTACAACTATCCGTGTTCGCTATTTGCTGTGGCTGATAACTCATGAACCTGTTTTTTTGCAAAGATAGAAATAAACCCCGAAATGTGATAAATATCACACACCATGCAAGCAATAATCACAAACAAAACTTTAAAAACGGCATGGATATGTCATATCTTTGTAACAAATATTTAAATGTAAATACATCAATATAAAAAGCTAAGCTATGAAACCATTCGCCTGTAAATGCCTGTTCCTTCTACCATTAATATTATTCATCGATTATTTAATTCTGGTTGCTTTTGGTGCAACCTCATGCTTTTTCGGCGCTGGCAAAAATATTTATTGTCAGGCCTATCTTCCGGCAGCCCTCATGCTGATTGCCGCATCACTTGTGTTTTTCGTCGGGATCATTGCCCGGAAAAACAAGAAAGAGGTCTGCGATGCCAATGAGAATCCGGCTTAAGCGTAAAAACACATTTTATCTCCAAATAAAAACCCGGTCAGGATTACCTGCACCGGGTTTTTTATTTTTTAATGGATTCAGATATCATTTAACTGATCTTTGAATCAACAATTTTTACAATTTCCTGTTCCATGGCTTCAGCTTTCTGTTCCAGATCTGAGCCCTTTCTGAGCAGGTTATTCACAAAATCTTTATCCTCAACGCCAGAAGCATTGATCCGCACATTCATGAAAGCTCCGCGAACGGCAGCGCGTGCACACAAGGCACCAACGCCGGCATCGGATACCGAGTTGGGATTTCCGGTTTCGGCCATGGCTTTCATCACTTCCATCGAATCATACGACTTTTGCATGACCTTAAACGGCACTTCCATGGCATATTTTGAGGCATCTTCGATGGCTTGTTTTCTGGCCGCTTTCTCTTCACCGGAGCTTTTTGGCAGACCAAAGGCATCCATGATTTTATTGAATGCGTTGGTATCTTCATCCACCAGGTGCAGGAGTTCATCTTTAAGGGCCTGGCCTTTTTCGGCCCAATCGGAAAACGCTTCCCAGCGGTCGTCCCAGCCACGTTTATGCGAAGAGAGGTTGGCTACCATGGTTCCCAGCGAAATGCCCATTGCTCCTGCATATGCTGAAATGGATCCTCCTCCCGGCGCCGGCGATTCCGAAGCCGTTTCGTTGGCAAATTCGGTGAGGTTCATATCCACAAGTTTTTTACCACTGCCTTCGGAAATCATATATTCAATAATCTTTTCTTCGGGTTTGAAAGGCTTCAGATCATCCAGGCCAAGGGATTTCACAGCAATTTTAATCAGTTCATCTTCCGAAACCCCAACCGATCTTTTTTGCTTTTTCAGGAAATATTTCCCGGCATCAAGCATGGCCTGCAGCGGGATGAGTCCTACCAGTTCGGAACCTGTTACACGGATACCGCGCGCATCAGCTTTTTTGCGGGCTTCCTCAAAAGCCACATGAACCGGCGTAATGCTGATGTTGGTCAGGTTCAGGCTGATCTGGGCAATACCATATTCCTCGATAAACCACCCGATTCCTTTCACAGCTTTCAATGACCCGGGGATATGCACCTTGTTTCCTTTTTCGTCTTTTACGATTTTTCCGGTAATCGGATTTCCTTCACGCTTTACACGACCACGCTCGCGGATATCAAAGGCAATGGCATTGGCACGTCGGGTGGACGTGGTATTGAGGTTGATGTTGTAAGCCACCAGGAAATCCCTCGCCCCAACAGCAGTAGCACCTGTTCTTGCATTAAACTTTGCCGGCCCGAAATCGGGTTTCCATTCCGGTTTTTTAAATTTGTCAGCAAGTCCTTCATATTCGCCCGCACGGCAAGTGGCCAGGTTGCGGCGCTTTTCTTCGAAAGCTGCATTTTCATAGCAATAAATAGGAATTTCCAGCTCCTCCCCTATGCGTTTGGCAAGTTTGCGGGCATATTCCACGGTTTCTTCCATGGTGATGTTGGCAACCGGAACCAGCGGACAAACATCGGTGGCGCCCATTCGCGGATGCTCACCTTTGTGCTTGCTCATGTCGATAATCTGCGAAGCTTTTTTTACCGCACGAAAAGCCGCTTCACAAACCTCATCGGGCGTACCAACCAGCGTAACTACCGTTCGGTTGGTCGCCTTGCCTGGATCAACGTCCAGCAGCTTCACACCTTCCACTGCTTCAATCTCATCAGTAATTTGTTTGATGATGCCCATGTCGTTGCCTTCGCTGAAATTCGGCACACATTCAATTAGTTTCTTCATATCTCAAATTATTCGTTTTAAAATGTTTACAGTTCTCAATTTGCCGACAAAAATAGGTAAGAGCGCTGAAATGGAAAAGGATTTGTTTTGTGGAGTACACTAAAGTGCCTGGAGTGCCTAAATTTCATGGAGTGTGTAGTATGGTAAAGTTAAGCGTAGAGTAGTTGATTTGTTATTTATTATTCCCCAAATTCATCCCGACATTTCGGAAGCATCAATTTCTTTGACTAACTGGTGCCATAGAAAGATGTTTCTATCAAATCAATATGGCAATCCTTCAAAATAAACACAGACTCCATAAAACCAGGCAGAAAGTTCCCTCGTGATGAAAGGAAGAAAGGTTCCAGGCAAAAAGCCTTTCTTGCATACAAACCTGCATGGTAGTCTGATCCATCCATTTCTTTAATAAAATGAAATGACAACTTATTCCCGGAAGTTGAATGGGAAAAATACACCCAAAAATGCCGATTAGTTATAAACCTTGTGGCACTACTGCAAATTTTGTGGAAGGTACTACAGAAA
>JAGYLT010000150.1 GCA_018400545.1 Bacteroidales bacterium | reverse complement strand
ACATCCGAAATCGATCCGCTGATAAACTCTTCTTCTCCTGTCAAAACACCTGTCCTGATCCTGAAACGGGCCCCCGAATTTGCGTATTGCTTACGGTTCAGGGAATTTAGTTCCCAGGTGAGGCTCGATTGTAATATCCCAAATTTGGTAACATCTGCCGTATCTTCTCTTGAAAACACATTATTTTGGTGGTATGAGTCTTCCCGAAGTCCAACCGTGAAGTCAAACTCCAGCTTTCCTGTCGTGTTTGTTGGGATGCCCCCGTAAATCCGAAAATAATTCTCATTCTGGATGAGGTAGGAGGGGGTTACATCCTCGATAAAATGCAGCGTGTTTTTGAAATAATCAAAATGGCTGTAAACCAGGTTTCCACCAAGATAAATCGGGATTTTTCCGGGAAAATCAAAACGGCCACCCAGAAATGCAGAGCTGTAAAACCTTCCGAAATAAACATTCATCCTAAGCTTCAGGGCATCCTGGAATAATTCTTTGTAATAGAGTTCAACAAATGCCAGGTTGGCAACCCGGGAAGAAATGTTGCCGCCGAATTTCAGATTGAATTTATTCGCGGGTTTTATCCTCATAAATACATCGTAATCCTTTTTGTCAGGATTAAACCGCATTCTCATTCCGTTTAACAACAATTGCTCATCGGCATTTAGTCTGTAATAAACAGGCTCCAGTTTTTTTAGGGTTAAGCTCGAGTCTTTGCTTGCCAGGGTTTTGTGCACATATCGCTGTTCCCGGGTGGTAAGGCCTTCAATGTAGATGCTATCGATCAGATACTCCGGTTTCCTGTTGTTAAATGCATTGCGTCTTTTTTCTACCTGCTCTTTGGTGGTATATCCCGGCACTTTCCTTTGTATTTCATTCATTTTTTCCAGGGTTGCCTCATAACCGTCCCGGATATATTCTTCATTTTTTGAGAAGTCAGTAAGGCTTGTCTTTTTCAAAGAGGGTTCGATGAGGACTCCGGAAGATGTATCCAGGCTGAAGTCCGTGTTTGTCATCAGCATATTTTGTATCTGCGAAATAATATCATCGGGGTCGGGTTTTGGGAAATTCCCTGATACTTTGCTGCCAATAATCAGCGACGGTTTAAAGTCTTCCTGTGCTACATCGGTGGGAAAGTTGTTGTACATGCCCCCATCGAAAAGCAATTTACCATCAATTTGGATGGGTTTAAACAAAAATGGAAACGTAACCGATGCCCGAACGGAATTTGCAAGGCTCCCCGATTTTAGTACGATGGCACGGCTTGAATCGATGTCGGCGGTTACGCAGCGGAAAGGCACCATCAGATTATCAAAATCATATTCGGCCACAGCCGCTGCATCTGCAAAAATTTTCAACAGTTCAAAGTCAAGTTCCGATGGGTTTTTAATTTTTGGCGGAAGAATTTTGGAATACCTGTTCGAAAAATCCAGTTTTAGGTCCGTCCAGCCTGCATCCGGATCATCTTTTGTGTAAAAATAGCTAAGCCCCGGATCAGGATTTCTGTCCACCCAGCGATTAAAATTTTCGCTGGCAAAAATATCTTCAATCTCTTCCGGTGAAAAACCGGACAAAGAATGCGCCAACTGCAGCACCTATTGAGGTTCCGGCTACGCGAGTCGATGGGGATATTGTTTTCTTCAAAGGGCCTTTAATACGCCAATATGCGCCATACCCCGTGATCCCCGCCACTCAGCACCAGGGCTACACGCGCGGATAAACTGTCGGACAGGTAAGTAGCATGCTAAAGATGAATATGCTGATGTATTTGATTCGGCGAAATATCAAAAATTGCACCATTTTTAAATGTTGTCGCGAAATTAATGGTTTTGGTGCTTTTCGATATGATGCGTGAGTTTTAATGATTGTAAAATTTCCTTTGCTTTTCCGACTTTGAAATAGTAATATGAAAATTGTTTACATATATTAGGGTTTTCTATTTTTGCTTTTAAAATATTTTTAAAGGCATCTTTTAGCTCATTTTCTGCATTTTTGGCAGAAAATGAGTTAATCTCTACAAATTTCTAAATTATTTTAAAAATCAATGAGAAAAATAAAAAGTTGTAGTGACTTGTATTTGATGAAAAATTTATAAATTTTGCCTGACAACTTAGGTAAGCCAAAACATGCTACACACGCCGTAAATGTTATTCCTTTTTTGGTTTTGGCTTGTCCAAGTTGGGAACTTTGGTCAACTTTTTATGTTATGAGGAGGAAGTGACTAACAAACAGCGTTTCCGTATTTAATACTTTTTTGAATGATGGAAGAATATTTTGCAGGTTTCAGAAGGAATATCGTAGGAATCGATCAGCGGTTCAACTCACCTTATGGCGAACAAATAATTATCTACGGCGACTGGATCGCGAGCGGAAGATTGTACCGGCCCATAGAAGAGGCGATTGTAAATCGTTTTGGGCCTTTTGTCGGGAACACCCACACCGAAACCAGCGAAACCGGAACGCTGATGACCAAAGCTTACCATCTGGCCCACAAAAAAATTAAAGAACATGTAAATGCCGGCCCCGACGATGTGATCATCACCGCAGGTTCCGGAATGACCACCGTGGTGAATAAGTTTCAGCGCATGCTCGGGTTCCGCACCATGCAGAAAATGGAGGCTTCCGACTGTTTGAAAGAGGAAGAAAGGCCGGTGGTGTTTATCACACACATGGAACACCACTCCAATCATACTTCCTGGATCGAAACTATTGCTGATGTTGTTCAGTTAAAACCGGACAAAGATTTACTGGTTGATCCGGATGAATTACAGAAAGAACTGGATAAATATAAGAACCGCAAGATGAAAATCGGTTCGTTCACAGCCTGTTCAAATGTTACAGGGATATCAACGCCCTATCACAAGCTGGCCAGAATCATGCACGAAAACGGTGGTTTGTGTTTTGTGGATTTTGCTGCTTCGGCGCCCTACGTTGATATGAATATGCACCCCGGCGATCCGCTGGAGGATCTGGACGCCATCATGTTTTCACCGCATAAATTCCTGGGTGGCCCGGGTACTTCAGGAGTTTTAATCTTTAATTCGAAGATTTACCAGACTGACCGTTGTCCCGATAATCCGGGTGGCGGAACAGTTGACTGGACCAATCCGTGGGGCGAGTTTAAATATGTGGATGACATTGAAGCACGGGAAGATGGTGGTACACCGGGTTTCCTTCAGGCTATCAAAACAGCTTTGTGCATCGGGTTGAAAGATCAGATGGGTGTTGAAAATATCGAAAAACGTGAAAAAGAGCTGGTGAAAATTGCTTTTGAGGAAATGCCCAAAATTCCCGGAATTCATATCCTTGCTGATGATATCAGGGACCGGCTGGGCGTGATCTCATTCTACATGGATGATATTCATTTCAATATGGCAGTGAAACTGCTGAACGATAAATTCGGGGTTCAGGTACGGGGTGGTTGTGCATGCGCCGGTACCTATGGCCATTTTTTACTTGATGTGAGTTATGACAAGTCTCATCAGATTACGGAGCTTATCAATCATGGCGATCTCTCCCAAAAGCCGGGTTGGATAAGGCTTTCACTTCATCCCACCATGACCAATGATGAACTTTATTATGTGATTGATGCCATCAGGCAGGTGCAGAAAAATCATCAGGAATGGTCGAAAGATTACATTTACAACAATAAAACCAACGAATTCAGGCATTATCTGGAACCAGAAGATAAAACTTCACAAATTTGTGACTGGTTTAAGCTTAAAGAGGTGACTGATCCGGCCATTATGGCGCAATAATTTGGATACATCATTCAAGTGATGCCACATTGGCATGCTGTCTTTTTTCTCAAAAACATGCTGCTTTTATTCCTTTCTTATTTTCCTTTCAGTTTATCATCTTGTTAAGTAATTGAAATTCATTATTTTATTGCAAATTATTTTTTAAAGCTGACCTGAATTTTAACAACCGGTTTCTTTTCCATTACCCGGATTGGTATTTCGTTTGCAAATGGCATAACCGAAATTATAAATCAAACAATGTTAAACCAATAAAAAACAGGAGGTAAATCATGGCTTTAGTAAAGTTTAGAAACAGAGATGCATTCCCGTCATTATTCAGTGAATTTTTCGACAGGGATTTGTTCGACATGGCAAACACTGGTTTCAATGATTCAACCATGCCGGCCGTAAATATCAAGGAAGGAAAAGACGATTTTGAAGTTGAAGTTGCTGCACCAGGAATGAAAAAGGATGACTTCAAAATTGAGCTCGACAACAACCTGTTGGTGATTTCGTCAGAGAAGGAAGAAAAGAATGAGGAAAAGGAAAGCGGCGAATTCACAAGAAGGGAGTTCAGCTATCAGTCGTTCAGGCGCAGCTTTACACTGCCCAAAACCATTGAGGACAAAAAAATCAAAGCCTCATACAAAGATGGCGTTTTGAGCATCAGGCTTCCGAAAAAAGAAGAAGCCAAAGAAAAACCCAGACGCATGATTGAGATTGGATAATGCGTTGAAGGAAAAAGCGAAAGCAAGGGAAGCGGCCACAGCGTTGCTTCCCTTTTTTATTATAAAGTAGTCACTACTATTACACTGTCTAACTCCTCCAACTTCCCACTTCCAACGTCTAGCCTCTATCTTCAAAAACATCCAACCTCTAACCTCTAACCTCTAACCTCTCCTTAACTCAAACAGCGTAATCTCCGGCAAAATACCTACCCGGCCCGGATAACCAATTGTTCCCAATCCCCGGTTTACATAAAGCCTCTGCGGTTTATTATTTCCGGTTAGCTGCTCATACATGCCGGCCCAGTGCTTGTAGGCATATTGTGCCGGGCTCCATTTCAGGTTCTTGATTTCGATGCCGAATTGAAAACCATGGGTATGCCCCGCAAAAGTAATGTCGATATCCGGGTGTTCTTTTACGACAACCTTATCCCAATGCGAGGGGTCATGCGAGAGCAGCAGTTTTACATCCGCATTTTCAGCTCCTGAAACTGCCTTTTTAAGGTCGCCGTATTTTGGGAAGCGGCCAAAATCGCCCCAGTTTTCAACGCCCACAACAGCCAGTTTGCCATCGCTATTTGCAAAAACCTGATTTTCATTATTTAACAATTTCCAACCCATGCGCTGGTAAAGATCGTAAAGTTCGGTCATATTTTGCTGCTTGGCCTGCGCTGATGGCCAGCGCACGTAGTCGCCGTAATCGTGATTTCCCAGCGTGGCAAAAACGCCTTTTGTTGCACTGAGTTTCCCCAGGATTTGCTCGAAGGGATAAGCTTCATCCGTCTTGTCATTAACAAGGTCTCCGGTGAAAAAAATCAGGTCAGGTTGTAAATCATTGATGCGGTCCACAGCCTCCTGAAGTGCCGTTTTGGAAGACCAACTCCCCAGGTGAATATCCGAAATCTGTATGATTATAAGTCCGTTAAACGAATCCGGTAGTCCGCCAATTTTCACCAAATGCCGGTGCAATTTAAAATCGAAAACCCATTTGAGCATACCGAGGAACAATCCGCTGAAAACTACACCGCCACTGATTAACCCGGCTTTTTTAAGAAATTCATTACGGGTAATTTTATGACCTGAATTTTCCGTTTGCTTCGTCCTGGAAATGGCCACTGCTTTTTTATTGATAAACTGTAGGCCCCGGAATAAATCGGCAAGCACCAAAAACAAAATTGGAAGAAACTTGGCCGCATAAGCGATAAATATGAAACCAAAAATGTATATCCTCAGCGTATCGGGCCAGGCATCCGGTGGAATGGAGAAACTTACAAAGGTGGTTGCCAGGAGCAGAAAAAAGGGAGACCAGTACAGCAATCCCAGGACGTATTTTAATACAGGCTTTCGTTTCTTAATCCAGTCTTTAAAAGCTGTCCACAGATAATAATCCCCGGCGAGCAATATCACGAGGAAGGGATATCTGCCTGCATTCTTTGGATACAACTGAAGGACTATAAAGTAACCGGCGATAATTGCAATGATAACCGCCAGGGTTTTAAGTGTTTGTTTCATGAATTCTTATAAATAAAAAACTGTTATCCAATGCGTAGATAACAGTTTTTACATTTAAAAGTTTTAACGGTGCTATTGTCAGTATATTTTTTTAAGGCCTATTCTAACCTACCTTATACACAAACACCTAACTCATTAAATGCCAGCAACCTG
>JAGYLT010000015.1 GCA_018400545.1 Bacteroidales bacterium | reverse complement strand
AAAATGCCCGGAATGCAAAATATCGCATTTCTGTAAATTTTATGAGAAGCTGCCAAAGGAATCCATGAAACCGGATTAGTTTTAAAACGATTCCGAGTTTGGTATCTAAGCAGAAGGGTTAATATTTCTTAAATCTTAAACTGAAGGAATCAGGTGTGGTTACATTTGCTGAACGTAAAAATTTATAATTATGGCTTATTTAAAAGTTGGAGACAAAGCACCGGAATTTAGCGTTGTAAACCAGGACGGTGAAGTTGTAAACCTTTCGGATTTTAAAGGTAGCAAAGTAATTTTGTATTTTTATCCAAAAGCCGATACACCCGGATGTACGGCTGAAAGTTGCAATCTGAGAGATAATTATGATGATTTACTCGGTAAGGGTTACAAAATTATAGGCGTGAGTCCTGATAAACCGGAAAAACAAAAGAAATTCACTGAAAAATATAATCTGCCTTTTCCTTTGCTGGCGGATGTTGATCATGAAGTAATTAAACCCTACGGAGCCTGGGGGTTGAAAAAAATGTATGGCAAGGAATATGAAGGATTGTTGAGAACAACATATGTGATTGACGAAAACGGAAATGTGGAAAAGGTTTTTCCCAAAGTTAAAACTAAAGGTCACGCTGCTCAGATCCTGGAAGCGATGAACAATTAATCATTTAATACCAAATTTTTATGGCTAAAGAAAAAGATAATACCGACAAAGTGAGGTCTGAAAAAATGCAGGCCCTGCAAAGAACCCTTGGAAATATTGAGAAGCATTATGGCAAGGGTACCATCATGAAACTTGGCGATTCGCCGGTTGATAACATTCCGGCGGTTTCTACCGGATCGATCGGACTGGATGTGGCGCTGGGAATTGGCGGAATACCAAGAGGCAGGGTGACTGAAATCTATGGCCCTGAATCTTCGGGGAAAACCACACTGGCGATTCATGTTTTGGCTGAAGCCCAGAAAACAGGTGGCATTGCAGCATTTATAGATGCTGAGCACGCCTTCGACAGATTTTATGCCGAGAAACTGGGCGTGGATATTCAAAACCTTTTTGTTTCTCAACCTGATAATGGCGAGCAGGCACTCGAAATTGCCGATAATCTGATTCGTTCGGGTGCCATCGATATCATAGTAATCGACTCTGTGGCTGCACTCACGCCCAAAAGCGAAATCGAAGGCGAGATGGGTGATTCAAAAATGGGGTTACAGGCCAGGCTGATGTCACAGGCTTTGCGTAAGCTAACCAGCACCATCAGTAAAACTGGATCGATTTGCATTTTTATCAACCAGTTACGCGAGAAAATCGGGGTGATGTTTGGAAACCCGGAAACCACAACAGGCGGGAATGCCCTGAAATTTTATGCTTCTGTCAGACTTGATATTCGCCGGATCGGACAGATTAAGGACACAGAAAGCGTAAGCGGAAACCGGGTTCGTGTGAAGGTTGTGAAAAATAAAGTAGCACCACCCTTTAGAAGTGCCGAGTTTGATTTGATTTATGGAGAAGGTATTTCAAAACTCGGAGAGGTGATCGATTTAGGTGTTGATCATGAAATCATTAAGAAAAGTGGATCATGGTACAGCTATGGCGATACCAAACTGGGTCAGGGCAGGGATGCGGTAAAAAGCCTTCTGGCCGATAACCCCGAACTGGCAGAGGAACTGGAAGCAAAAATCAGAGAGGCAGTTAAATAATACGGGATTTGCTTCATGCAAAATAAACCTGGTTGGATTTTTCCCTCCAGGTTTTTTCTTTTGAAATAAAATTGACCGTTTGCTGTTAGTTCAGAAAATCAAAACGAAAGTATGATGAAATTTTACGCGATGTTCGTTTTTATAGTAGCGCTTTTCATAATGGCAGGATGCAATTCCGGCGGACCAGAAAAAGAAGTTGCCGGCCAAAGTGATACCACCAGGTTTGTTGATCAGCTTACTGAACTTAACCGACAGATCAGTCAAAACCTCGATAATGATGCCTTGTACATCCAGCGGGCAGATTATTATCTGGCAGCGGGAAATATCGATAGCGCACTGCGCGATATCCTCATTGCAATCGATATCGATAAAACAAACACCAACCATTATATCACACTTTCGGATGCCTACCTGGCCCTTGGTAATCCTGATAAATGCCTGGACGCATTGAACCGGGCAATTGAACTGGATGAAGCAAACCAGGAAGCCCTAATGAAAAAAGCACAGCTTTATCTCATCATGCGTGATTATGACAAGACATATGAAACCATTTCGGCATTAATTGCTATCGACAACATCAATCCACTGGCATATTTTGTTCGTTCCATGGCGCTCCTTGAAGAAGGAGATACTTCGTCGGCCTTAAAAAATCTTCAGATAGCCGTTGACCAGGATCAGGGATATTTTGAGGCACAGTTGCAACTTGGCATTTTGTATGCAGCCCGTAAAAATCCCATTGCAATAAATTACCTGCAAAATGCAATTAACCTTCAGCCACGGGCCATCGATCCATACTATCAATTGGGTTTATTTTTCCAGGAGATCAACAGGACCGAAAGCGCAGTCCAAACCTACAATAGTATTCTGGATATTGAACCGGAATATGTTCCGGCGCTTTATAATTTGGGTTATATCCGGCTGGTTTATGAACAGAACTTCCCCATGGCAGCCGATTATTTTTCACAGGTTATTCAACTGGCTCCGGAGTATGCCGAAGCCTGGTACAACCGTGGTTACAGTTATGAGTTGATGGGGCAGGAAAAGTTAGCGCGAAGTGATTATCAGCGAACGCTGAAATTGAAAAGTAACTATCAAAAGGCCATCGAAGCGCTTAACAGGCTGGATGAATAAGTGCTTAAAACCTGTCAGCAAATTAATTTAAAAGGTAGTGTAGATTGCTTTTACCGGAAAAGATTGTGGTAGCAGATTGTGCCCACATAAACTTTATTCAGGCATTTTCATACTCATTTTTAAGCATCAAAATTTCCTCAAGTGGTTCTGCTGTCAACTCTTTAAGTTTTTGCAGGTCTGCTGAAAAATCATCTCTCGATGGTTGTTCTCCATCAGCTTTTGCTTTGGCCCGGTTTTCGAAATCCTGGATGAATTTGATAATGGGATCATCCTCCGGAATGAAGTGACGGAAATCGGATTTAATGGTATGTACACATAATTTTAATTGCGCAAAATTATCGTTGGCAATTGCCTCTTTAGCTTCACTGGTATATTTCTCGTAGTTTAAAGGAATCTCATTGAGAATGATTTCGGCAATGGCTTCTTTCCCGAGTGATTCAACCAATCCCTCAAAATATTCTGAATCAAGCTTTAAGTATTTGTACATATCTAATCCTTTTGAAATTTCGTCAAAGGTAAAAAATAAAAATGCCTGCAAAACGAGAATTTCATTATTTAAATTTAATCAAAAGAAAGGCCTTTTTGCTTTTTGTTCATCTTTTCTTTGAGGTCAGCTATTTTGCAACCGGATTCTGCCTGAGCGCAATTGCTGCAGGCCGTACCTTCATTTTTTGCGAAAAACCTGAAGATTTTAATAATTGTAATAATTATTGTTGCAGTTAGAATGCTATATGTGACGATTTCCTGAACCATATTTCTTTTTTTAAACGATTAAACTTCCCACCTGATACACTGCAAGTGCAATTAAATAAGCCAACCCTGTGGTGTAAACTGCCAGAAAAGTTGCCCATTTCCAGCCTCCGGTTTCTTTTTTAACTGCCGCAACCACCGCAATACATGGGAAATAGATTAAAACGAATATCAGGAATGCGAGTGCTGCATGTGGTGTAAAAACCAATTGCCCTACCAATGGCCCTTCCTGGTGCCGTTGCGTTCTGATCTTTTCTGCAAGGCTTTGATTGTCAACATTTGCATCGTTTGTTTGATACAAAACCCCCATGGTACTCACCACGATTTCCTTTGCCGCTGCACCGGTAATCAGGCTCACGCCCATTTTCCAGTCGAAACCAAGGGGATAAATGGCCGGAGCTACCCAATGGCCTAACTGGCCGATAAACGAATTTTCAAGCCGGTAGGATTCTTTTTCAATTTTAATTTCATTCATTGCCCGCGACATTTCCTCCCTGAGGTCTTCGACTGCTTCTTGCTGTGTTTGCTGATCAAGTTCGGCAATTTGATTCATATATTCAAATTCCGTTTCGAAAATGCGGTAGTCGAATTCATTCATTTTTTCGGTGTTCAACGGGAAATAGCCTGCCGCCCAAATCAGGATAACGGCCAACAGGATAATCCCGCCCATTTTTTTCAGGTATTGTGAACCTTTGAACCACATGTTTTTTAATATGGCTTTTAAAGTCGGCAGGCGATAGGGTGGGAGTTCCATTACGAAAGGCGCTTCTTTGGATTTGAAAACAACCTTTTTGAAAATAATGGCGACCACTGCTGCCAGCAAAATTCCCGTGGCATACACCAGGAAAAGAATGGTTCCGGGGTTTGTGGTGAAAATCGCCCCGATGATCAGGATGTAAACGGGTAGCCGGGCGCTGCACGACATGAATGGATTGATAAGGATGGTGAGAATCCTGTCGTTTCGCGATTCGATGGTACGGGTTGCCATAATAGCGGGAACGTTACAGCCGAATCCCATCAGAAGTGGAATGAATGACCTGCCATGAAGACCGATCTTGTGCATCACCCGGTCCATGATAAAAGCCACCCGGGCCATGTATCCGGTGTCCTCCATAAACGAAATGAAAAAGAATAAAATCAGGATATTAGGCAGAAACACAAGAACGCTTCCAACTCCCGAAATAATGCCGTCAACGATGAGGTCCTTCAGCATTCCCTCGGGCATCAGGTTACTTATAAATCCGCTCAACAGATCCACACCGGATTCGATCCATCGCATGGGAAATTCTCCGATGGTAAAAGTGCTGTAAAACATCAACCACATAAAGAAGAGAAAGATCGGCAACCCGATAATCCTGTGCGTCAGGAAGGTATCGATGATCTCAGTCTCGGTCTTGTTTTTTCGCTTGTGTTTGTTTTCGTGATAGGTTTCTTTGAGCGCTCCTGAAATAAAACCATATTTTGCATCGGCGATCATGGATTCGGTATCATCCTGAAAATCTTTCTCCAGGGTTTCGATTTCATGATCCGCCAAAGCTTTTAAGGAGTTATAGGATGATAGCTTACTCAATGAAAAATGGGTGGATTCATCTTTCTCCAGCAATTTAATCGCATAAAACCTGGACGAAACCTTATCCGTTAGTGAAGCATTTTTCCAGATTTCATCCTGAATTTTGCGGATACTTCGCTCCATGGTCTTACCATAATGAATATGGATATGCCTGACAACCGGATCGCGGTCTTCGAAAACATCGATGGCTTTTCTGAATAAATCATCAATGCCCCGGCCACGTGAACCAACTGTTGGAATAATGGGAATACCCAGCATTTTGCCCAACATTTCATAATCGAAATTGTCGCCTTTCGATTTCAGCTCATCATACATGTTCAGGGCGATGATTACCTTAATATCCATGTCGATAAGCTGGGTAGTCAGGTACAGGTTACGTTCAATATTGGATGCATCAACCACATTAATTACAATATCCGGGAATTCGCCCAAAATGTGTTTACGGACGAATAGCTCTTCAGGTGAATATGCACTCAGGGAATAAGTTCCCGGGAGGTCAACAATATTAAACTTGTATCCGTCGAGGGAAAGTTTAGCTGTTTTGGCATCTACGGTAACGCCGCCATAGTTTCCTACTTTTTCCCGTGAACGGGTTGCATGGTTAAAAATCGTGGTTTTTCCGGAGTTTGGATTTCCAACAAATGCAACATCTATGGTTTTGCCCTTTTCAACAGCTTTGTATTTTAAGGTTTCATCATCGATGGTACCCAGGAAATTTTCTTTGGGCAGGCTATGCCGCAGTTCTTCCAGACTAAGCACCGAAATAAGCCTGGCTTCACTTCGGCGCAGCGAGACCTCATAATTGAGCAGGCGGTATTCGATGGGATCGCGAAGCGGGGCATTTTTGATCACCTCCACTTCTTTACCTTTTATAAAGCCCATTTCGGTAATGCGTTTGCGGAAAGCACCCCTGCCTTTTACTTTTGAGATAAATCCCCGTTCCCCTTCTTTAAGATCGCTTAAATTCATAAGTTGGTACCAGTCTGACGCTGTTCTAATTTAGAACAAATAAAAATTGCAAATTTAGGATAAAATCAATTTGTTAATACAAATTAACAAGCTGAACCGCCCATAGACCAATATTTAGAAAACGACCTTTGGGATTGGGATAAAATACAGCCAATGAGTGTATTATAACTTAGACTATTTAGAATGGTTTTAACAACCGCTGAATTGT
The DNA here is from genome assembly GCA_018400545.1 of Bacteroidales bacterium. Next base: position 11,818 of record JAGYLT010000015.1, on the reverse strand, counting down.
TATGAAATGTAACAAACTGACGAATGGTTTGTGAACTGAAAAACCGATTGATTTGATCAGGGAGAATTACTGAAATTAAGTAACTTCCGAGTTAACTTCTGCCAAAAAGTGACAGATTCTGAGTCGGGAGTTGCTATATTTTTTCATCTAATTACTCAAATTATACCGCAGGTGCGGTATTAATTTGTATAATTTGATTAACACGATGAAAAAAATGCGAATGACAAGAAATAATAGAACGCTTGTAACATGAACATCGTTAATCCTGCACGTGCGGGATTAACGAAAACGATTTTGTAAGCGCCTAAATACCGCCAATATCCATCATACTTCGGTCGCTCTTTTCCTTGTAAAGGTCGTAGTGCAGCACTTTTAGCAAATTCACAATTCTGAAACCCCAGTGGGCTTTGAATAATTCCAGAATTTCCCAAATGGCCACCTTTTTCGCATCGCGCATTGGTTTTTGGTAAAGGATCACAAAATCCTTCATGTCCTGGTAAATGTCAGTCAGGCCATCGGCAACGCTTCCTTTCACGGGTTCGTTCAGCGGATTATCATTTTCGATGAACCAGTATTCGTCATCTTTTTGCAGTTTTTCACGAATTGCGTTGAAGATATTTTGCCATTGCTCTTCCGTAACATATTTTTCGTTGGCTTCAAAGTTGTCTGGTTCGATTATTGGCAACACCGATCCGCGCACATAAAGCAACGGAAGGGCTTTATGCATGTAGTCAAAAATCTGTTTTTTATCATACTTTTCCAATTCCTCAATAAACAGACAAAACTTTTGGGCAACCGCCAAAAACTCCAGTACGAAAGGGGAGTAAACAGGTTCTTTTAAAACTTCTTCATTTTCCATGATTCTGCTTTTTTATCATTTAACACCAATTTTTCAAACTTGGAAATCATAATTTTCAGGACTTTCCAACAGTGCAATAGAATTAATGAGTACCCGCGCCTTAGAGGACGCGGCAATTGATAACTGTATTTTTATGCTAATGCAGGGTTAATCAGCCTCCGGCTTTTTTGGCTTTGTAGCCCTCGCTGGTCAAAATATCGATGACTTGTTCGCGCTTTTCGCCCTGAATGATGATTTCGCCATCTTTGGCCGATCCGCCGGTTCCACATTTCGATTTGAGCAACTTGGCCAGATCTTTTAAATCATCTTCATGACCAACAAAACCTTTTACAAGTGTTACCGCCTTACCTTTTCTCATTTTTCGATCGAGCCAGACTTTAAGCTGCTGCTGTTGCGGTGGCAATGTTTCCTGATTATGGTCCTCACCAAAATCATATTCAAAATCAGGATTTGTTGAATACAAAACATCACCTTTTATTTTTTTGAACTTTTTTGCCATTTCAATAGAAAAATTTTGGGCAAAGATATGAAATCCAAAGGGCTTACTAAATCCGTATTGAATCACTGTTCAAATGTTTTTAATCCCTGATTCTTTTAGACTGAGTAAAAATTAGGCTGTCAGCCGAATAAAATCATACATATTGAGGTTTTATTCATTTTAAAAACCGTACTTTCGTGGATCGTAAAAAACAGTTAAAAACTCTTAAATACTTTAAAAAGACATGGCAAAAGTACAAGGTGCTATTGTGGTTGACAAAGAGCGATGCAAAGGTTGCGAGGTTTGTGTTCCTGCCTGCCCTACGCATGTCATCGAACTGGCAAAGGAAGTTAACGGAAAAGGCTACCATTATGCTTATATGGCAAATCCGGATGCCTGCATTGGTTGCGCAAATTGCGCCATCGTTTGCCCTGACGGGGTGATATCGGTATATAAAGTTAAAAAATCAGCTTAAAAACGAAAAACGGTAAAATAAAATGGGTGAATTAAAATTAATGAAAGGAAATGAGGCAATAGCTGAAGCTGCGATACGCGAAGGCGTTGACGCATATTTTGGCTATCCCATTACACCACAGTCGGAAGTAGTGGAATACCTCACCATGGAGAAACCCGAGGAACGTACCGGCATGGTTGTTTTGCAGGCCGAGAGTGAGCTGGCTGCTATAAACATGGTGTATGGAGCTGCTGCCGCCGGGAAAAAAGTTTTTACATCATCCTCAAGTCCCGGCATAAGCCTGTATCAGGAAGGGATCAGTTATATTGCAGGAGCCGAACTGCCCTGCGTGATTGCGAATGTTGTGAGAGGAGGCCCCGGATTGGGAACCATTCAGCCCTCACAGGCCGATTATTTCCAATCCGTAAAAGGCGGCGGGCATGGTGATTACAGATTATATACGCTGGCGCCTTCATCCGTTCAGGAAATGGCCGATTTCATCGAGCTTGGATTTGAGGTTGCTTACAAATACCGCACACCTGTAATGATCCTTTCAGACGGTATGATTGGCCAGATGATGGAAAAGGTTGAACTTAAAGACCAAAAACCCCGCTGGAGCGATGAGGAAATTAAAAACCTGAATGGCTCCTGGGCTACCATTGGCAAGCCCGAAAGCCGCGAAAGAAATATCATTACTTCTCTGAATCTGGATTCTCATGTGCAGGAAAAACATAATCTGAAACTCCAGGAGAAATACCGCAAAATGGTTAAAAACGAATGCAAATTCGAAACTTTTGATGCCGAAGATGCGGAATACCTGCTTGTAGCTTATGGTTCCAGTGCCCGTATCGCACAAAAAACGGTAAAGCTTGCACGTGAAAAAGGGATCAAAGTCGGATTGCTCAGGCCCATTACTTTATATCCTTTTCCCAACAAAGCATTGGCAGACCTTGTACCTCAGCTAAAAGGCATTTTATCGGTTGAAATGAGTGCCGGTCAAATGGTCGAGGATGTCAGGCTTGCCGTTGAATGCAATGTGAAAGTTGAACATTTCGGGCGCTATGGTGGTGTGATTCACTCACCTGAAGAAGTTTTGGAAGCCCTTGAACAAAAAATCATCGGAGGATAATTATGGACATAAAAGATATCGTAAAAGAAGAAAACCTGGTTTATTCCAAAACACCGCTAATGACCGAGAAGGTGTTGTCGTATTGTCCGGGTTGCGGTCACGGAACAGCACATCGTGTTATCATGGAAGTTCTTGAAGAACTTGAGGCACAGGAAGAAACCATTGGTGTTGCACCTGTAGGATGCTCTGTGCTTGCTTATGAGTTTATGAACATCGATATGATTCAGGCGGCTCACGGCCGTGCACCGGCTGTTGCTACCGGAGTTAAGCGGTGTTATCCTGATAAATACGTTTTTACCTATCAGGGCGACGGCGACCTGGCTGCCATCGGAACGGCTGAAACCATTCATGCATGCAACCGTGGAGAAAATTTCACCATCATTTTTATTAATAATGGTATTTACGGGATGACCGGCGGACAAATGGCCCCAACCACACTCGAAGGTATGCGGACATCCACATCGCCCTATGGCCGTGATCTTCACCTAATGGGTAATCCGCTGAAAATTACAGAGCTGGTAGCACAGCTTCCCGGAACTCAGTTTGTTTCGCGTCAGGCTGTGCATACGCCGGCAGCAGTTCGTAAAGCAAAGAAAGCCGTAAAGAAGGCATTCCAGTTGCAAAACGAAAACAAAGGACTTGCTTTTGTCGAGATCGTTTCGAACTGCAATTCTGGATGGAAAATGCCGCCTGTTAAAGCCAACCAGTGGATGGTTGAAAATATGTTCCCGTTTTATCCCATGGGGGATATTAAGGTGAATGGCGAATTGGTGGGAGAAAGGTAGAATGGGACGTTATTGTTAAATGGTTATTGGACATTCGTTCGCCATTACGTAATATTCAATATTTTTGAAAAAAACAGAAAACACACATAGTTATGACAGAAGAATTATCATGCCAGGATTTGGTGGACAAGGTGTTCTCTCGATGGGTAAAATCCTGGCTTATTCCGGTATCATGCAGGATCAGGAAGTAAGCTGGATGCCGTCATACGGCCGAAATGCGCGGAGGAACGGCCAACGTAACTGTAATCGTTAGTGATGAAAGAATCAGTTCACCGATTTTAACCATTTTCGACACTGCAATTATCCTCAACCAGCAGTCGATGGATAAATTTGAATCTGCCGTGAAACCCGGCGGTTTGCTGCTTTACGATCCAAACGGCATCACCCGTCACCCCGAACGTAAGGATATAAATGTTTACAAAATTCAGGGTGCAAGGCTGGCAGCAGAAATGGGTAACACCAAAATTTTTAACATGATCGTTTTGGGGGCTTTCCTGAAAGTGAAGCCCATCGTAAAACTCGAAAATGTGATTCTGGGACTGAAAAAGTCATTGCCCGAACGTTATCACAAACTTATTCCGATGAATGAAGCTGCTGTTAAGAAAGGCATGGAGAGCCCTGAGAAGGTAGTTGCAGTTTAGTTTTGGGTGGATTAACCAAAATCGAAATAAATTAACCCCGGGAAAATTGATTTCACCGGGGTTTTTTATGTCCTGAATCCAACCTGAAAGTTGCAGCACATTAAACTTCAGTAATGTTTTATTGTTAACCAGCCATGCAAATTCAAGGTGAAACATTGAAGCGGTTTCTCGACGAAAAGGTGCAGATGTATAACAATCCCGCATTTATCGATACAGATCCTGTTTCGGTTCCCCGCCATTTTACCAAAAAGGAGGATATTGAAATTGCCGGCTTTCTGGCGGCAACAATTGCATGGGGACAGCGGGTGACGATCATCAACAATGCAAACCGGCTAATGGCATGGATGGGTCATGTACCTCACGACTTCATTTTAAACTTTTCAGATGCTGATCTGAAACCATTCAGGAAATTTGTGCACCGGACCTTCAACGGGATCGATTGCGAATATTTCATGTGGTCGCTAAAAAATATTTATCAGAATCATGGTGGGCTGGAGCAGTTATTTTGTAATGGTTTTTCAACGGAAGAGCGTAATGTTAGAAAATCGATACAACTTTTTAGAGAGCGTTTTTTTGAACTGGATCACCCGGCCAGAACCGGAAAACACATTGCAAATCCCGAAAAGAAAGCCTCAGCAAAGCGCATCAATATGTTTCTGCGGTGGATGGTGCGGAAAGATGACCAGGGTGTTGATTTTGGAATCTGGAAAAGCATCCGGCCGAACCAGTTGATTTGCCCGCTGGATGTTCATTCGGCAAAAGTGGCCAGGAAGCTCGGATTATTGGATCGGAAAATCAACGACTGGCAGGCTGCCGAAGAGCTTACAGGGAATTTGCGAAAACTGGATACTGAGGATCCGGTGAAATATGACTTTGCCTTGTTTGGCCTTGGGATTTTTGAGAAATTTTAAAATAGCTATTTTTGAATCCACAGTTCGATAAACAATGGGAAAAAACAAAAAAACAGAATCCGCCAGGGACGTGTTTTATGATATCATATTTCATTCCGATACCCGCGCCGGAAAGAACTTTGATGTAGTCCTGCTGGTAACGATTATCCTGAGTGTATTCATTGTAATGCTCGACAGTGTAAGTGAGCTGCGCCTGCGCTTCACACGCATTTTCTTTTACGCCGAATGGATTTTTACCATCCTGTTCACCATCGAATATTTTACGCGAATAGCCGTTTCCAGGAAACCACTGGATTATGTTAAGAGTTTTTACGGGATTATAGACCTGCTATCTATTCTGCCGACTTACCTCAGCCTCGTAATAACTGGTAGTCATTATTTGTTGGTGATCAGGATTTTACGGATGTTGCGGGTTTTCAGGATTCTCAAACTCAGCAGATATTTACGCGCCTCGCAGGTTTTACAGATTTCGCTCAGGCAAAGCAAATATAAAATTATTGTTTTTCTGGAGGTGGTGCTTGCCTCGGTTGTGATTATGGGATCATTTATGTACCTTATCGAAGGTCCCGAAAATGGATTCAGCAGCATTCCCAAGAGCATCTACTGGGCCATCGTTACCCTGACCACTGTTGGTTTTGGCGATATTACACCGCAAACCATTCTGGGACAATTTTTCGCCTCCATAATCATGATTCTTGGTTATTCTATAATCGCAGTGCCAACGGGAATCATCTCGGTAGAAATGATCCGGGCAGAAAAGCCTTCAAAAAAAACAGTTAGCAGATGCAAGTCGTGCAAGCTCGGGCAGCATGATGATGATGCGGTTTATTGTAAATATTGCGGGAAGGAACTCAAAAGCAAAGATTAATAAAAAGAGCGGTTGCGGACTCCATTTACGTATTCAACGATGAACGCATCGGGATATCCATTAGAAGCAAGTTTTTCACGCAGTGCCCGGGCTTCTTCGATGGTCTCGAAATCGCCTACCGAATATCGGTAAATCCTGCCATCATAGTCTTCAAGTATCTTTTCCCTGATTCCTTTTTCCTCAAGCTGGCTTTCTAAGCGGGTCAGTTCAATTTGCGAAGCAGCTATCTGGATAGAATAAAAAACCACATCCTCAAAAAGTATCGAATTGATAACCTCTCTTTCATTTGAGTTTGGCGGGGTTTCCTTTTGCAATTCAGGGATTGATTTTTTTAGCTTACCGGTCGATTTTGTCCATGTGTTTAATAAGTAGTCGAGTTCATCAAAAAGTGAACCTGTGTCGGCATTAATAGCAGCATTAACCGAACGCTGGGAGTTTTTCCATTTTGTAGATCGGGAAATGGTTTTGGTATCAGTTACCAGGATAAAATCGTTAAAAGAAAGGTTTTTGCCATCCAAAATTTCTACAGTTACCCTCACCGGATAAACCGATTTCATCTTGCTGGTATTTTTTATTTTACAGCGAATTTTAAATTCCGGGCTGGCAGGCATGGTGTTTAAACGAATGCATAAATCGCCCGGCTCTTGCTTGTAATTATAATCGGGGAAATCCAGAACAGCGAGTTCACTTTGTGGCGGTACCTGCAAGAAAACTTTCGCCCCGCCGGTGTTTTTCCCTTTGGCAATTACGATGTCCATGTAATACTCCTCGTCAAAATGAACTTCTTTGGGATAAACAAGCTTTACTGTGAATGGGCTTTCGACAATGGGCTGAAGTGGACGGGCCGGTTTATCTTTCCCCGTTATTAAAACACCAACGTTCTTATGGAGGTGTAATCCGTTTCCATCTGCGTAATTTACGCGCACCGGATAAACCCCACCCTGATCTTTGGTTGTTTTTACGGATACCGGAAAATGAATGATGTTGCTTTTTGAAATTTTATTCCATAGAATTGTTGCTGTGGAATTTTCAATGGAAAAATCGGCTCCGCTCATCTGGCTGTATCCGGGTGTCATTCCGCCGTTAAATGTACATCTGATCGATCCGGGAGCGGTGTAATTGTCCGCTTTTTTCATGATCACCGTAAAGGTGAATGATTCCCCGGCATTGATGTTGTCGGGATATTCAAATTCCAGGTCAACGATTTCTTCAGCTAAAATCTGACCTGATACATAATTATCCGTTACTAAAATCAGGAGAAAGCCAAAGGCCAATATTTTTAAAATGTTTGAGGTGAAAGTAAACACTGATTTCTGCAGAAAGTTACCCATATATTTCATGATTTTGAAGCGGTAAAATTAGGAAAAATTACGACCGGAAATACGTCATTAAATGGTACTTCAGCAATTTTTGTGGAAAATGATGGATTGATATGGTCAGAAAAAATCGGCAGTCAACAGTTGGCAGGCAGCAGGATTTTTAAACGAATGTGATGCATTTTTCTAAACCCACGCCTAAAGGACGTGGCAATGGATCATGATTTTTGGGGATAATGCAAGTTAAAAAACTAACCTGAGGTTTTTGTCTGGTTATTTTTGCGCGACCAGTACATCAGCACAATGGCAGCAATTAGTGAAAGAATACCCAGGCTAAAGGTGATGGTGAAGCCAAATTGTTCATAAATAAATATGCCGAAAAGCGGGGCAAAAATGGCTCTGACCCCCGTAAGAAAAAGGTGTATCGACTGGTAAATATCCGCCTCGTCATCCTTGCCGAAATAGGCCGATCCGATATTCCAGAGCAGCACCATGGTGGCTGCAAAAAAGCCATGAAAAATGATATAGAGGATGAGGGTGTAATAGATTTTGATGTTGAAAACCTCCACGAAAAAAGGGACATATTCGGTGATCATCAGGAAAAACAGATATATGGCAAGCGAGGTGTATGTGATAACTGCAAACTTGCGGGGATCGAGTTTGCCCAGGATTTTCCCAAAAACCGGCAGCAGCAATATAGCAAGGATGTTGTACGAATTCTTGTAAAACGCCACACTGGAATAATTTAGTTTCAACTCCTCATAAAAGAAAATGGTAACAACGGCATAGGTAGTCATAAATGCAAACCCATACAGCATAAACCCGATTTCAAAATGTAGATAGGGCTTGTTGTTCCTGAGAATACGAACCATGTTTTTTACCGATGTTGCCACACTTTCAGCAATCGAGTTTTTAATGTTGAGGACTTCCGGCGGCGTGTAATTGATCCTGGAAAGCAGGTAAATCGAAACCATTCCGAGCACCGAGGCAATGGGAAAAATATAGGTAAACGCGTAATTGTCGAAGTCGAGCAGCAGGCCGTAGAGGAAGGTGACAACCAGCAATACGATTTTGTTGGCGGACTGTGCATAACTGTAAAATGTGCCGAAATTCTGATGGCTGTAATTGGTTTTCAGCAGCAGGTTGATGGTTGGGTTGATCACCAAAGCGGCGAGGTAGTAAACCAGGAAAATGCCCAAAAATATCAGATGGTAAATGGAATCGCCCTGGTAAACCTCCGGGCTGCGCGGAAAGAAAAGCAACAGCAGCAGCGGCAATCGTGTGATGATGCCGACCTTCCGCAGAAAAAGCCTGCGTTTTTTAATCCGCTTGAGAAATTCATTCACGAAAATTAAGAGCAGAAAAACCAGCATGCTGAACTGGAACAGCACGCTCAACTGATAGTTTGAACCAAGCAGGCTTTTGATGAACACAAATTCATTGAGCGCCAGGATGCCGAGAATAAAACCTTCGATAATCGAATAGGCCATATGCAGCCTGAAGGTTCTTCGCTCCTCGCAACAGATGTTCATATTCAGCAGTCCCACAATTGGCTCATTTTTAATTTGGAGCGCAAAGATAGCTGAATTACAAGGGGCGGTTTTCTTACAACATATTACCACATTCTACGGCTAATTTGCACCATGAAATACAAAATGAACAATGGCTGATTTTGGGTTGTTTCTCTGCAAATTAAAACTTGGTAAAATGAAAAGGACAGCATCGCTGATATTGATTATTGCTTTCGGAATTTTTGGCAGCCTGCAGGCACAGAAAAATTTCCACAGTTTCACCTTAAAAACACTGGAAGGTGAAACTTTTGATATGTCGAAGCTTGAAGGTAAAAAAGTACTGGTTGTGAATACCGCCTCAAAATGCGGACTCACGCCCCAGTACGAAGGTCTGCAAAAGCTTTATGAAGATTATGGTGGCGATGATTTTGTGATCGTTGGATTTCCGGCCAACAATTTCATGAACCAGGAACCCGGCACCCATGATGAAATCCGTGAGTTTTGTTCCGAAAACTATGGCGTTACATTTCCGATGATGGAAAAAATTTCTGTAAAAGGCGATGATATGCATCCGGTTTACCAATGGCTTACAAAAGAATCGGAAAACGGGGTGATGGATTCGAAGGTTTCGTGGAATTTCCAAAAATACCTCATCGATGAAGACGGCAATTTTGTGAAGATGTTCTCGCCACGCACCAAGCCCGATGATGAAGAAATTGTAAACTGGATCAAAGGGTAATATACTGGATCAAAGGGTAATAGAACTATCGCACGCTTTCATTAATCAGTTCAGTAGAAATAAATGAAGCGCATAGGTGCACATGTGAGTACTTCATATGGTTTTGAATATGCCCCGGAGAATGCCCATAAGATAGGGGCAAAAGCATTTGCCTTGTTCACCAAAAAATAAAATCCCCGGCAAAGTAACCTTAACCGGGGACCCCGGAAATACCATTTTAAAAAAATATTTAAAAACTCTAATAATTGAATACTTCTTCCAGCTCAAGTTCATGAATGTCGCCGATTTTTGATAGTGAGCCCATATCCAGGGATTCTTTATTCCCGAGAATCATAAAATTGTAATGCAACCCCTTGATATACTGGTTGAAGAAATCATCCCTGAATTGCTCAATGGAAACATCCTGCGCATAATCGTAAACATCTTTGCGTATGTCGTAATCAATTCCTCTTTCCTTGTTGCCCAGGTAGTTCCAGAAAATACTGCTTTTGGTAATCCGCTCGGTGTTGATTTTTTTGATGATCGATTCTTTGGCCAGCTCAAATTGTTTTTCTGCCTCCGGCATATTGTTCATCAGGTCGAGCAGCGCCGTTGTGGCAATCTCAAGTTTATCGGCCTGGGTACCTACAAATCCGTAAACGGTGTGGTTTTTATCCGGTTTTGAAGGTGTGGAAAATGCTGAAAATGCGCTGTAGGCCAGCGCCCGCGATTCGCGGATTTCCTGGAAAATGATGGACGACAGTCCGCCACCGAAGTATTCCCCGAACACCCTGGATGGGGGGATCAGATTCTTGTCAAAAGGTACGCTTTTCGAAACCATCAGGATATTGGCCTGCACCATATCGTAATTCACCAGGTAAACTTCATTGGAGGTATTGTCGATCTGGCGGTAGTTTTTGCCCTCAGGCAGATCGGCCAGGGTTTCGGGAACCGTATGCATATCTTCAACAGTTTGACTGGCGTAATTGAAATTGGCCGGCCCGTAATAGAAAATCTTGTGTTTGTAAGATGTTATTTTCGAAACCAAATCCGTGAGTGAAGCAGGATCAATGGCACGCAGTTCCTCTTCGGTGAGGATATCCCTGAATGCAGAATTTTCACCATAAATCCCGTAGTTCATCAGACCGCCGTAAAGGATGGTGTTCTTATTTTTCTTACTGTCGGAACGCTGCTTTAAAATCCCATCCACATAATCGTTGTATGCCTTTACATCGGGCTTTGCATTGGCCACAACATGTTCAAGCAGTTCGATGGCTTTCTCATAGGATTTGCTCAATCCTGAAATGTAAACGTAAGAACGGTCATCGCCTGTGTTAACTCCAAAACTCAGTCCCAGCCTGAAAAATTCCTGCTGCAATTCGGCGGGTGTGTATTTATCGGTGCCGAGATAGGGCAGATAATTTACCGCCAGCGGGAATTTGTTGTCGTGATTTTTTCCGATATCGATGATATAGTACAGGTTGAAAATTTCATTGTTCTTGTTTTTGATGTAAAACATATCCAGGCCTGGTTGCAGGGCTTTCTGGTCGATCTGTGCATCATAATCCAAAAACACCGGTTTAATTTCCTCGGGTTTAACGGAGGTGAGTTCCTTGTAAAACTCCGACTGGTATTCTCTGTTCAGCGGCACGGGGGTAAGCTCAGGTTTCTCAACCTTTGCGATATTGGTACTTTCGCCCGAACGTTTATAAACCACCACATAATTGTCGGCATAGTTTTCTTTGGCAAAAGCCACAAGTTCATCTTTGGTTATTTTTTCCAGCTCGTCGATAAAAGTGAGGCGTTCTTCCATAGAAACATCTTTTATGAAAGCATCAATAAAAGTGAATGCCCTGGAGAAGTTACTTTCGTTGCGGTAGATTTCCCGCAGTCGCATGTCGTTTACGATGGCTTCCAGCATCCATTCATCGAATTCCCCGTTTTTCACTTTTTCGAGTTCGGCCAGCAGCAGGTCTTTCACTTCTTCCAGTGTTTGGTCCTGGCGGGGCGAGCCATAGAAAACATGCATGCCATAATCTTTCATAAAGTTGGCATAGCTCCCGGCGCGTAAAACTTTTTGCTGCTGGTTCAGGTTCAGGTCGATCAGTCCGGCCTGGCTGTTGCTCAGGATCATATCGATCATCGAAA
>JAGYLT010000149.1 GCA_018400545.1 Bacteroidales bacterium | reverse complement strand
CCCTTTCTTAATACATAATTAAACTTGTGTTAAACGCCTTCTCACATCATTGCCCCACTTTTGCAGCAGTTTTATTTACGGAAAATTTAATCTTAATTTACTAATAACAAACAATTTAAAAGTTTAAAAATGATGAAGAAACTCAATCTGAAAATGCTGGCAATGCTTTTTATTGCCTTTACAATGAGCGTAACATTCGTTGCCTGCGACGATGGTGATGACCCTGCTCCACTCGGCCCAAAAGTGACTGCTCCTGACAATTTTAACATGGATGCAGGTACCTCTGCTGATTTAACTTTCAATTACACCGCTCCCGGCGGATTTAAATCTTCAACCGTAGTTGCAACCAACGGCACAGCCACCGTTACAACCGATGGTGTTGCCGGTGCTACCTCGGGCGAAATTGTAATTTCCTTCACTGCTGATGCCGGCGACGGTGCAGCTTCGGTAAAACTTTCGGTTGCCGATAACAACGGTCAGTCAGATGACGCCACCGGTGTAATTAATGTTGGTGCAGAAGTAACCGTTATTAATGTAAATAGCAATATCACAGCGGATGCAACCTGGGAAACCGGAAACATCTATATTTTGCAGACACGTGTAACCGTTGTTGATGGCGTTACCCTGACCATTCAGCCGGGAACCATTATTAAAGGTGAAGCCGGTAATCAGGCCAATGCTACCGCTCTTTTGGTTGCCCGTGGCGGAACACTTATGGCTGAAGGTACTGCTGATGCCCCCATTATTTTCACTTCGGTTGCCGATGAAATTCAGCCCGGCCAGATCGAGAGCCCGAACCTGGAGCCTGTTATTGATGGTTTGTGGGGTGGTGTAATTGTACTTGGAAAAGCCAAAATTTCGGCCTCAAACGAAAATGGAGACGTAAGCGAAGTTCAGATCGAAGGTATCCCAACTTCTGACCCCAATGGTTTATATGGTGGCAATGAAGATGCCGATAATTCAGGTGTGCTGAAATATATCTCTATCCGCCATGGCGGGACCAATATAGGTTCGGGTAACGAAATTAACGGCCTTACATTAGGTGGTGTTGGCAGTGGTACTGTTGTTGAAAATATCGAAATTGTCGCAAACCAGGACGATGGCATCGAGTGGTTTGGCGGCACTGTTAATGTGAATGACGTAGTGGTTTGGAATGTGAATGACGATGGGATTGATACCGACCAGTCATGGGCAGGTACACTCGATAACTTTGTTGTTATAGCTCCAACAGGTCACAACTTTGAGCTTGATGGACCGGAAGGTTCTTACGAAGCCGGCCATACAATCAAAAACGGAACAGTCGTTTGCAGCGATTCGGAATATGACCGCATTGCCTCGGATGTTATTAATGTAGATGATAACTCCATTGTAAACCTGCAAAATATTTATTTCACCGCACTGGTAGATGGCCAGCAAATCAACCGCGTTACTGCTGCCGGTGTTACTTTTAGCGGCATTCAGCTCGATGTTGACGGAGCTAACCTGCCCGATTACGTTAATGGTGATGTGCCAACAGGTGTTACTGCCGGCGGAACTCCCCAGGCTGATGTTTCAGGATTTGGCTGGACATGGGCTTCAAAAGCAGGAAAACTTGCCGGGCTCTAAAAATGATTTAAAATTTTTGGATATGTATAGAAACAGACCTTTGAAATACAAGGTCTGTTTTTCTTTTATTACTCATATTACTCAACAAAAGTTAATACCATTCAATAATGAGAAAACTTTTAATGTCGGTTCTGGTAATGTTGGCAGCCTTACAGCTTGTTGCTCAAAATGGGACAATACGCGGAACTATTATAGCCGAAGAAACAGGGGAAACCCTCATTGGGGTAACGGTATTGATTGACGGCACCTTTACAGGAACCACCACTGACCTTGACGGGAAATTTTCCCTTGACGTTGACGAAGGCGTTTATAACCTCAAACTTTCATACATTTCCTACCAGTCCATGGTTATCGAGGATGTATCAGTGAAGGCTGCTGAAGTTACGCTTTTGGAAAACCTGGTGATGAAAGAAAGCTCCCTGGAGCTTGAAGAAGTGGTGATAAAAGCTGATATTATCAGAACATCAGAATCGGCATTGCTTACCATTAAGAAAAAGTCGGCTGTGATCATGGATGGTATTTCAGCCTCAAAAATCAGGCTTACCGGCGATGCTACTGCTGTGGAAGCGGCAAAACGGGTTACCGGTGTTTCCATCGAAGACGGCAAGTACGTATATGTAAGAGGGCTTGGCGACCGGTATTCAAAAACCATGCTGAACAACGTGGATATCCCCGGCCTCGATCCTGACCGGAACAGCCTGCAAATGGATATTTTTCCTACCAACCTTATCAACAACATTATGGTGAGCAAAACCTTTACTCCGGATATGCCCGCCGATTTTACCGGAGGTTTGCTAAATATCGAAACAAAAGATTTTCCCGAAGAAAAAATTATCAATATTTCAGCCTCAACGTCCTTTAATCCGGGCATGCATTTCAACGGCGATTTTCTGAGCTATGAAGGCGGTGCAACCGATTTTCTCGGCTTTGATGATGGAACCCGTGCCTTGCAGGAACGCGCCCGGCAGCCCAACATTCCTACACCCATTAGTGGTGCATCGGAGGATGAAGTTACCAGATTTATCAATGGCTTCGATCCCCAACTGGCTGCCCAAAAGCAAAACAGCTTCATGGATTACAGTTTGGGCTTCTCTCTGGGAAATCAAATTGAGCTAAATAAAAAAGGTGCTGAAAATTCCAAATCTCCAAAGCTGGGTTACATCTTTTCGCTTTCCTATAAAAATGATTATAAATTTTATGATGATGTAATATTTAGTGAATATCAGCGGTTTATCGATCCCGATATTTATCAATTGCGGTATGCCACCATACAAACCGGGCAAATTGGCGAAAGAAATGTTTTGCTTGGCGGATTGGCCGGCATTGCTCTGAAAACCGCGCTCAGCAAAATAAAATTTACGGCCATGCATTTGCAGAACGGTGAAAGCCGGGCCGGGAAATTTCATATCGACAATGATGGCGAAGCTGTTGGCCAGTCAGGTTATCTGGCCGGTGTTGACAACCTGGAATACAACCAGCGTGCATTAACCAATCTTTTGCTTAATGGAACGCACATTCTCCAAAATTCAGGTTGGGAAATCGATTGGAGGGTATCGCCGACACTTTCAAAATCGGAAGATCCCGACATTCGTAAAACGGCATTTACCTACCGCCCCATCGACACCTTGTTTAGTGCAGGTGCAGGCGGAAACCCGTCGCGTATCTGGAGAAATCTTGAGGAGGTTAGCCTGGTTTCAAAACTGGATCTTACCAAAAAATTTACCTTGCTGGGTGATGATGCCAAATTGAAGTTTGGCGCCAGCCATACCTATAAAAAACGCGATTATGAAATCCTGTTCTTCGACATTCAGTTTTTTGCCGGACAGTCGTGGCCAAATCCTGATCCTTCGGTGGTGCTTGATCCTGAAAATGTTTATCCAAACAAACCCAACAGCATTTATTACCAGTCGGGTAATAACGAGCCCAACCCAAATGTTTACAGTTCAAATGTGAACAACCTCGCAGGGTATGTTTCTGCTGAATTCAATATATTTCCTTTGCTCAAGACCATCATCGGCGTAAGGGTCGAAAATTATGTTCAGCGTCATACCGGCCGCGATCAGACCTTTGCCGGCGGTGATACCCTGAACGGCAGAAACCTTGATAACGCAAAGGTGCTCGAATCCACCGACTTGTTTCCTTCTGTCAATTTCATCTATTCGCTTACCGAAGCGCAAAATTTACGCGCGTCCTATTCCCGCACCATTGCCAGACCTTCGTTTAAAGAGCTTTCGTTTGCACAGATCATCGATCCTTTATCCAACCGTATCTTCAACGGCAGTTTGTTTACCTATTCCGACTGGGATGGCAATTTAACCGAAACGCGCATCGATAACCTGGATTTACGTTGGGAATGGTTTTTAAAGCGGGGACAAATGGTTTCGCTGAGTGGATTCTATAAACAATTCGATAAGCCCATCGAATTGGTCAGGATTCCTGAGCAACAAACCAGTACAGAGTATCAACCACGAAATGTGGGTGATGGCCGGCTCTATGGCCTCGAATTTGAATTCCGGAAGAACCTTGATTTTGTTTCTGCTTTTATGGAAAACTTTAACGTAAATGGGAATGTAACTGTGGTTTCATCCACCATCGATATGACCGGTACAGAATTTAATTCGCGCAAGACTTATGAGAAAACGGGTGAAACCATCGAAGATACGCGGGTTATGGCCGGGCAATCTCCTTATGTTATTAATGCGGGTATAACATACAGTAATTATGAATCGGGTATTGAAGCCGGGATTTTTTACAATGTTAAAGGTGAAACTTTATCGATCGTCGGTGCAGGATTGTTTCCTGATATCTACATTCAGCCTTATCACAGCCTGAACCTTGGGATCAATAAAAAACTTGGAAAAGATGAGAAAGCGGTCCTGGACCTGAAAATCTCGAACCTGCTGAGCGAAAAAATTGTTAGTTTTTACAAATCCTACAAAGCTGAAAACCAGATTTACAGCAGTTTCAATCCGGGGATTTCATTCAGCCTTGGCATAAGTTATAGTCTGTAAAAAAAAACCTCAACCGGCTAAGATTGAGGTTTAACTTAAAGATTGGAGGCCAAAAGGCTAATTTTGGCTTATCATCACCTAAGTTGAGCTTTTTGGTTTGCTTGAGCGCTCTTCTTAGGATAACCCAACTTGAAAGATCATCATTCAGGTTGGGTTTAATTTTGTTTAATACTTCCGTTCCATGGCCAGGTTGCCGTTTTCATCCCACATAAACCAGTCGCCACTTTTTTCACCTTTTTCGTAATAGATATCATAACGCTTGTTTCCGTTCGAATCCCAAACATACCAGTGGCCGTGTTTCTTGCCGTCTTTAAAGTTGGCCTCGGCTGTGAGGTTTTCATCTTCATCCCAGGTGTACCAGGTTCCGTCTTTCAAACCATTTTTATAGGATCGCTGTTCTTTTTTCGAACCGGTTGGGAAGTAAATCATAACAATGCCGTCTTCCTTGCCTGCAAGGATGTTCATTTTCATTTTCAGGGCACCATTGTCATAATATTCGGTGTATTCACCAGTATATAGTTGATCGCCTTCGTAGTACAGGCCATCTTTTGAGGTTACGTTCTGGGCGATAATGGATCCCAGAAATCCAAATACGACTGTTAAAATTAATGCTGTCTTCTTCATCTTTGCCTCCGTTTTAATAATTAAGTATGCTGCAAATATACATTAAATTAACGTAAAATTAAAAACAACTTAACATACAGTTAACATTAGCTTAACATAAAAAGTGTCTAAATGTTGAAGCACAGCACATTGTAATTTTAAATTAATGTTAACAAAATATTACGAAGGCAAAAAAATAGCCGGTTCCCTGTTGAAGAACCGGCCGTACTCCTTTTAGTAGCCTTTATGTTGATTATAAAGGTTTCAGTTGAATATCCATTTCTTTAGTAGATGAAATTTCCACCGCTTTAATTTCAAGTTCTTCATATGCAATGTAAGAAACTTTGAAGGTATAGTTGCCGGGCTCGATTTTAGGAATTTCATAATTCCCAAGGATATCGGTGAAAATGGTCATGTCGAGTTCTTCAATTTCAATTTTTGCACAAATTAGTTTTTCACTGCTCACCAAATCCTCTACCGAGCCCGATATTGATAAAGCAGATGAAGTGGCTTTGGTTTCAGCATCATTTTCACCGGCTGCAACGGCGGTTGCAAAAGTTAAAAACAGTGCGGCAAGTAAAACTGTGAATTTTTTCATTTGGCCATGTTTATTTGGCGGCAAAATTATTTTCACAATCATTAAGAGAGGTTAAAAGCTGATTAAGGTTTCCTTAATTAAATGTTAACATATCGTTAAATATGACGCTTATTTGTTACCTCAACATTACCTACTGGATTGAAAGGTCTGAAAAGCAACAAATAAGCAAAGATGTATAATTTTGCAGTTTAAAAACGACAAAAAATGAAATAATGGACAAACCCGAAATTTCAAAAGACATTTACATCGAAGACCTGGTGCATCATTATCCATTTTCGGTAAGATATCTCTCGCAAAAGGGAGTTAAGTGTATTGCTTGTGGTGA
>JAGYLT010000148.1 GCA_018400545.1 Bacteroidales bacterium | reverse complement strand
CATATACTTTTTGAACGGGTCACTCTGTCTGAATTCGTTGTAAACCTTCCTCACCATCTCGGTTTCATCATGCCAGTCAACTTTGTAGGCGTTTGTTTTTCTGATGAAATCCTTATTGGTGCGCATTTTTTCTGCAACCAGATTGTCAATAAATTTGGTGCTTGGATTCAGATCTTCATCGGTAGGATAAAACTTTTTCTTGTTTTCTTCTAATCGCTTTGCGGAAAACTTTAATACCTGCAACAAAAAACCGATTTGCCACATCACAAGTTCGTAGATCCGGCCGGTACTTTTAATCATATTTTTTTCTCCGATGGCCAGGTCAACATCATTACTCAAAAAATAACTGTAAAGTGCCTGGAGTGCCTTGATGCGTAAGTGCCTTCTACTGAGCATAAATTTGAAGAACAGGTTAGTGTAAAATTTTGATGGCAACAAAAGTATTGATTTTTTCACCAGGGATACCATAAACATTTTCAAACCATCAAATAACAGGATTTTACTCAGGTCGGAAACCAATTATGCTTAACCCATTTATTTTGAGACAATGGAAAAATTGAAAGTTTTGATGATGCTGTTTTTCGTCAAAAAAAATGCGTATAATACAGATGTTTAAAATATAAATACATACTTTTGCGTTGGTCAAACTCATTAAAGAAGCTATAAAATGGACGCGACAGATAACAAGCCAGGGAGAGAAGAAGTTTATTCTATTGTGGTCAGAGCAGGGAAAAGAACTTATTTCTTTGATGTAAAGGAAACAAGGGCAAAGGAAAAATACCTGACCATCACCGAAAGTAAGCGAAGGTTCAATAACGATTCCGGGAAGTTTTTTTACGAGAAGCACAAATTGTTTCTCTACAAGGAAGATTTTGAAAAGTTTGCAGATGGCCTCACCGGTGTGATCGATTACATAAAAGCCAATCCCGGACCAGAGCAGCAGCAAAAGGATCAGGAGCAGGAACAGAAATCTGATTTCGGTGAAACCTCAACTGATTCACTTTCGAATGAAACCGAAGATACAAAAAGTGATCTTGCAGGGACATCGGATGATCAGGACAGCACTGACTTTGGCGGATTGGAAGATTCAGAAAAAGATGAAGACAAGTTCTGAAACATCACAATAAAAAATATTGGAAGCTGGCCTTTGGTCAGCTTTTTTTGTTTCAGGGTTTGTCAAAAAAAAATTAAGGTTCAGGACATTATAACGTGTTGATTACTTTTTTAAATTCTGCCAACACAAACGCAGATTAAGTTTTACTTTTGCACTCCAATTGATCAAAATTTCATGGGAAAAGTCATTTCAATAGCAAATCAAAAAGGTGGTGTTGGAAAAACCACTACAGCCATTAACCTGGGCGCGGCCCTTGCAGTGCTTGAATACAAAACACTGATCATTGATGCTGACCCTCAGGCCAATGCTACCTCCGGAATTGGGTACGATCCGCGTAATGTCCAGACCAGCATTTACGAATGCATCATCGATGATGTGGATCCGGAGAAGACGATTATCGAATCGAACACCCCTAACCTTTCCATAATTCCAGCACACATCGATCTGGTTGGTGCAGAAATAGAAATGATAAATGTTCCGAACCGGGAGCATATGATGCGAAAAGTAGTGGGAAAAATCAGAGACAATTACGATTTTGTCATCATCGACTGTTCGCCTTCGCTTGGGCTTGTAACGGTTAATGCACTCACTGCCAGCGACTCTGTTATTGTTCCTGTGCAGTGCGAATATTTTGCGCTTGAAGGCCTGGGTAAGCTACTGAACACCATTAAAATTGTACAATCAAGGTTGAACAACAATCTGGATATTGAGGGCATTCTGCTCACCATGTACGACACCCGTCTCCGGCTGGCCAAGCAAGTGGTTGAGGAAGTTCGTACCCATTTCCAGCAAATGGTTTTCGATACCATTATCAACAGGAATACCAAATTGGGTGAAGCGCCGAGCTTTGGAGAAACCATCATAATGCATGATGCACAATCCACCGGCGCAATAAATTATCTGAACCTGGCCAGGGAAATTCTTCAAAACAACAACATGACGAAGATGGAAAGTTCTGATTATGAAATTGATTTTTTAGATGAAAAACAAAAATAAGAAAGGTGCACTGGGTAGAGGGCTAGAGGCGATTTTGCAAAGCCCGGACACGGATATTACCTCAAAGGATATCTCCGGAAATTATGTGGTGGGCGCAACTGCAGAAATCGAAGTAGAAAAAATTGAAGCCAATCCATTCCAGCCGCGTAGCGATTTTCATGACGAAGCACTGAATGAGCTTGCCGATTCCATTTCGGAGCAGGGAATAATTCAGCCGTTAACGGTTCGTAAGCTGGGCTATGATAAATACCAGATTATTTCGGGTGAGAGGCGGTTGCGTGCAGCAAAAATGGTGGGGCTGAAAGCAGTTCCCTGTTTTATTCGCGTGGCCAACGATGAACAAATGCTTGAGCTGGCACTCATCGAAAATACCCACCGCGAAGACCTGAATGCCATCGAAATCTCCATCAGCTATCAGCGGCTGATTGAAGAATGCGAACTCACCCAGGAAGAACTCAGTAAACGGGTTGGCAAAAAGCGCTCCACCATAACAAACTATCTGCGGTTGCTGAAGCTTCCTGCTGAGCTGCAACTGGCCATCCGCGAAAGCAAGATATCCATGAGCCAGGCCCGGAACTTCATTAATATTGATGACCGAGAAGAACAAATCAGACTACTGAAGCAAATCACCGAAGAGGGGATGTCGGTACGGGCCATCGAAAAAGAGGTGAAGAAAATTAATAAAAGTGGAGGCGTAAGAAAATACCAGCTTCCTGAAAAGTACAGGGAAATGTCCAAAAATCTCAGCGATGATTTTAGCGCAAAGGTTGAGATTAAAAGAAACAACCGTGGAAGTGGTAGTATCGTTTTTAAATTCGGTTCCGAAGAGGAGATGGAGCGGATTTTAGCACAGATTAAAAAATAAAATGCCCCGAAAATAGTTTGTAGCTCTTGAATGCTGAAAACAAAAAATTCAATAGAAAAATTCTCCGGATCATCACCGGTAAATCTGTTCTGCTTCAAGGTTTTAATATCGATTACCGCTTTATTCCTGTTTATTGGGAATCAACGAATTTTTGCCCAGGAGGAGCCTGAAACCAGCGTTAATACAGTGAGCAACACCCAGGAATACCATTCGGCAAAAAAAGCCACCATTTACTCAGCTGTACTTCCCGGTCTTGGCCAGGCATACAACAAAAAATACTGGAAGATTCCCATCATTTATGCAGGCTTTGGTACCCTGATTTATTTCATCAATTTTAATGGTAAGGAATATCGAAAGTTCAGAGATGCCTACAACATTGTTGCAACCGGCGACAGTACGAATTTTGAAAACAACGAATATGTGGTAAAATACAATGCCAATCTCACCCAATTGCAGGAGGGGAGAAATTATTACCGGCGAAACCTTGAATTGAATTATATCCTTACGGGATTGCTTTACATTTTAAATATCGTAGATGCAAGTGTGGATGCCAACCTGTATGATTTTGACATGGGTGATGACTTGAGCCTCAGGTTCGATCCGATCCGCAGCCAAAACATATTTTTACCGGAACCCTCGTTCGGGTTGACATTACGTATGAAATTCTGAACAGTATGAAGATTGCAATTGCAGGTTATGGAAGAATGGGAAGGGCAGTAGAAAAGGCCGCACTGGAGAAAGGCCATCAGATTGTTGCCCGTATCGATGCTGAAAAGGACTGGGAGGAGCAGGCCGTTGAAATCAAACAGGCTGATGTGGTCATTGAGTTTTCCATGCCATCCACGGTGGTTTCGAATGTGCTGAAGTGTTTTGATTTGAATTTGCCGGTAGTTACGGGTACAACTGCCTGGGAAAAAGATTTTCCCAACGTAAAATCTCGTTGCTTGTCCGGAGGCAAAGCCCTGTTTGTGGCTTCAAATTTTAGTTTTGGAGTCAACATTTTGTTTCATCTCAATCGCAGGCTTGCCGCCATGATGAATGGTTTCGGGCAGTACGAACCGGCCATTGAAGAAACCCATCACATTAAAAAACTGGATAAGCCCAGCGGAACGGCAATTCAACTGGCCAATGATCTGGTAAATGAACTGGATAGAAAAACCAACTGGTCGTCAGGCCAAAATGCCGTTAATGGTGAAATTCCTGTTATCTCACACAGGTTAGAAGATGTTGCGGGAACCCACATTATTCGCTACGAGTCGGAAGAAGATACCATCGAAATTAAGCACACCGCAAAAAGCAGGGCTGGCTTTGCACGTGGAGCCGTTACAGCCGCCGAATGGTTAGTCGGAAAGAAAGGTGTTTTTACCATGGATGACCTGCTGGCTGAAATTCTTGATAATCATTAACATTAATTAACAAATCTACAGCAACGCTTACAAGCCTTTACCGTTTCAAAAATCTAATAAACAAAGCATGGACACATTAACAGTTCTCATCATTATTTTCCTGTTTTTCCCGGTATTTCTGATTCCAATATTCAAAAAGGCAGGCATCCCGGCATTTAAAGCAGTTATTCCCATGCTGAACTACTGGGAATGGAACAAATTAAACAGCAAGCCGTTCTGGTGGTTTTTAATCCTTTTTGTTCCATTCATCAATATATTTATGGTTTTTCTCATGATTGTGGAAACGGCCAAGTCGTTTGGAAAATATGGTTTGGGCGAACAGGCACTTGCGGTTTTATTTCCCTATGTTTATCTGATATATCTCGGAACCAGCGAAAAAGAAAGATACCTTCCACCCGTTGACAGGCCCAAAATTAAAAAAAGTGCACTTCGCGAATGGGTGGATGCCATCATATTTGCTGTGGTAGCTGCCACCATCATCCGGACTTTTATTTTTGAAGCCTATACCATCCCCACATCATCCATGGAAAACTCCCTGCTGGTGGGCGACTTTTTGTTTGTGAGTAAAATGGCCTATGGCCCTAAAGTTCCAAATACCCCGATAGCCTTTCCTTTTGTTCATCACACTTTACCTCTAACCGATTACGCCAAAAGTTACGTGGAGTGGATCAAATTACCCTATTATCGTTTTCCCGGTTTTGGCGAGGTTGACCGGTATGATGCGGTGGTTTTTAACTATCCGAGTGGTGATACGGTGATCCTTGAAATTCAAAACCAGGATTATTACGGTATAGTCAGGCAGAATGAGGAAAATCTTAAGCGCAGGCTCGGGGATCGCTACAGGCCGGGAATGGGAAGAAATGAGATTTGGGATCGTTTTGACGTGGTGGCCCGACCGGTTGACAAACGTGAGAACTACATCAAAAGATGTATGGCAATGCCTGGCGATGAAATACAAATCGTTGATAAGCAGGTGTATATAGATGGTGAAGAAGCCTTTAATCCTCCCGAAATGCAGTGGGCCTACTACGTTACCTTAAAAGATCGCTCTTTGCTGGCTATAAAAGATTTAATCAAGGCTTTTGATCTTAGAAATACCGAGGTAGAATCCGTTCAAAACAGGCCCAATATGTATAAGATTCTGGCATCCAGAGAGAAAGCTGAAATGATGAAAAGGAATCCAAGAATTGTTAGTGTTCAGCCCAAAATAATAAGCAAGGAAAATCCTGACCCAAACATTTTCCCACATGACGTTGAACACTATCCGTGGAATCAGGATAATTTTGGTCCTTTAAAAATTCCACGAGCCGGCCAAACCGTCGAACTCAATCCGGCAAGCATTTCTCTTTACCGGAAGATTATCGATACCTATGAAAATAATGAACTGATCGAACGAAACGGAAAGTTTCTCATCAATGGAGAGGAAGCAACCACCTATACCTTTAAACAGGATTATTACTGGATGATGGGCGACAACAGGGATAATTCCGCCGACTCAAGGTTCTGGGGATTTGTTCCGCATGATCATATCGTCGGGAAAGCCGTTTTCGTTTGGCTGTCGCTCGATGATAAACACGCGCTTGGGGATGGGAAAATCCGCTGGGGTAAGAGTCTCAGAGTGGTTCATTAGACAATATAGTGAAATATCTGAAGCCAACATCTGACGGATATAAGGGTCAACTGGCTCAATCGTTATAAAATTGGTCAGGGGCTTCAAATCAAATAGAATAAATAATCGTAAAACTTGTAATTATGAAAACGAAAATTT
>JAGYLT010000147.1 GCA_018400545.1 Bacteroidales bacterium | reverse complement strand
CCGAGCCGATAAATACATAAATGATGATGATTGAAAAACCATAAACTGTGGCTTCCATTCGGCCTTTGGCCTTGTTCTCACCGCTTTTCATAAAAAACGAAACCGTCATCGGAATCATCGGGAAAACACAGGGTGTTAAAATTGCAGCCAGGCCAAAAAGAAAACTCACAAAGAAAAACCCCCAAAAGTTTTTTTGATCCTCGCCTGTAAGTTTGTTGGTCATTTCGGTTTTGGAGCTTTCTTCAACCACCTCTACAGATTCCTGCTCTGCCATTTCTTCATCATCAGGGGCTGCTGTTTCCTCAGGCTGGTTAAAAGCAAATTCAAAATCAACTTCGGCCGGCGGCAAACATTTAGAATCATCACAGCACATGAACTCAATAAACCCGTCCAAAACCAGAGGATCGTCGGATGGCAGCCTGATCTTTTGTTTAAATTCAACTTCATGTCCAAAATATTTCACCACCATATTAAAGTTCGGATCCACTTCCTCGATGGGCTCAGGTTCCGAAAACACCACCCGGTAAAGCTTACTGCCGGGATCAAACCCTTCCATTTCCTCAATTTGCGGATCCGGTTCAAGAAATTCAACCCCCTTCAGGTCATTAAAGAAAAATGATGTTTTAATGGGGCCGCCATCATTGATATTCTGAGAATATAAATGCCAGGTGTCGTCAATGGTAGCTTTAAAAATAAGTTCTGCTTCATTACCATCGAGCAGTTTGCTTTCGTAGCTCCACTTCACCGGCTCAAGCACCTGGGAGAAAGCTGTCGATATCGAAAACAAAAAAACAAGAAATGCGAGGGGAAATCGGCTAAAAAGTTTAGAGTGAGATGTTTCCATTGTGATACATTTAATTTTAACAATATCTGAGAAACTACTTAACGATATTTTTTTCACTTCATTTTATTCAATAAACCGCAAAATACTGCGATATGTGATTTGGCGGGCAAAAGTAACAATTTGGAGGGTTTTTTTAATTTTCTCTCACTAAAAAAAACTTAAGTCCAATTATTTAGACGGATTTTTAAATTAATCGTGATGTAAATACCCTGCGCGTCGCAGACGAAATTTTGAACCGGTTATCAATCCGGTAGCCAACGATCCAGGCTATTTCATTTCCCGATATCAGTACTTTGATATTTTGCTTTTCAGGGACTGGTATTTTTTGGTCGATAAAAAAATCGGAGAGCTTTTTCCGGCCCGTCATGCCAAGCGGAATAAAATAATCCCCTTCCCTGAAGTTTCTGATTTTCAGTGGGAACTTCAGTTTGTCATAGTCCAGCCAGGCAATATCCGGGCTTGTGGGAATTTTCTGATCTTCATATTTAAATTCAGAAAATTTCAAATGAATGGGTTTAACGATTTCATCAACGCCGGCTGCGATTTCAGTTTCGGCTGTTGAATAGGGATTAATCTCCCTGATAATCAATTCTTTTCGGTCGATAAACAATTCGTGTGTATCAGAATGAAACCTTTTGCCTGAAGTTTTGCCAAAGGACCTGTATGCTCCCACGATTGTAGAAAAGTTAAAACCAAATGGTTTGAGCATCTCAAAAAGTATAAATTCAGGCTGCGACTCCTGTTTCAGTTTTTCCATACAGACGTAAATCATATTCTTCTTTTGCTCAAGGATTTCACTTTTTCGTTTTTTAACTTCATCCTGGATAAAAGCCGAAGTTATTTTAAGTGCCTGAAATGTATTCTGAAAGCCGGTTTTAAAAGATGGTTCCGCCTTTTGGATTGCTGGTAAAACGAAATGCCGGATGCGGTTGCGCAGGTAATCATGCTTTGCATTTGAACTGTCTTCCCGGTATTTAATGCCATTTTCTCTTGCATACTGCACGATCATTTTTCTATCCGCAAAAATCAGGGGCCTGATGCAATGGCCATATTTTTGGGGAATTCCTGACAAACCGGTAACGCCTGTTCCACGAAACAGGTTAATAAAAAAGGTTTCGATCTGATCGTCAAAGTGATGAGCAGTGGCATACAGATTAAAATCCGTTTTGTCCATCAGTTCTTCAAACCAGGCATACCTGAGCTCGCGAGCGGCCATTTGCAACGAAAGCTTTTGTTTTTTGCCAAAAGATTTGGTATCCATTTTTTTAACATACAGCGGACAACGATATATTCTCGCTGATTCAGAAACAAACTTTTCATCAGCATCGCTTTCATCGCCACGCAATCCAAAATTACAATGGGCAATTCCGGTCTGGAATCCGGATTTTATGAACAAATCAAGCATAACCATCGAATCAATACCTCCACTTACGGTGAGCAAAATCTTTTGGTTATGATCGAAAAGTTTTAATTTTTCAATGTATGCAATAAATGAATCGATCATTAAATTCTTTGTATAACCCGATAACTTTAATCAACTTAAAACCTGTTAGAAATCAATTTGCTAAGGTACATCTGATATTTCATCTTCATATAGAGGTCTTCAGAATTAATTTTTTTTAACCTGTTTTTGTGTACCAATCTTGGATTCTAAAATATTTTGATGTATGTTTGCAAAAAAGTATCTTTTGTAAAATGCAGTAAAACTGCGATAGAATTGTGAATTGATTGGATAGAAAGATATTATTTGATCGTTTGATTACGAGGATTTTTATAATCGTTCTTTGTCATTTTGTTTACCTCATTTGTGGAGATAATTCTGGTGTTTTTGCACAAAATCGAACCGTAAATCTAGAGTCAGCCCTTGTTGAGGAGGGATTTGAAAATGTGTCAGTGTATCACAAAAATGATACTTTACAGGTTTTTTTAGAAAACCGCAGATACAGGTTTGAGCCCCGCGGATTGGCTGAGTTGATCAATATTGCTTCTGAAAGTGAAGATTTTGAAACTGAGATTTTAGATGTAGTTTTATTGCGAGATGAAGTTCCGATGCTCAGGATAACCTTTCCAATTACTGTTTATGAACAATATCTGTATGGTGAAATTGAAAGTGAAGAATTTCTAACGGCCATCTCAGCAACACTAAATGTAAGTAATATTAAGCAGCCGGTATCTGATGTTGCAAACAGATCAAGATTTAAGGTTGACTTGCCAGTAATACCAAAGTGGTCAGCTAAATTCGGTAATTTTGATAATCCGGTTGAGTCGAATTTCAGCCTGATACCCGAATTGAATTCTACCCTTGCAAAGGGTTTAACGCTTAAGGCCCAGTTGATCATTCCATTACAGAATGATTTTTTTTTCGAAGCGGAACGTGAAACAGTAAGGCCGGGAAATGTAACCCTAAATCAGTTTTTTAGCCTGGATGATAATTTCTACCTTGACTTAACCACCGGTTTTTTTGATAAAAACAGGGCAGGTATCGATTTGGAAGTTAAGAAGTTATTTGCCGAAGGGCGTTTTGAAATTGGTGCAAATGTCGGATATACGGGCTACTACTCATTTACCGGAATTCAAACAGAGTATTACGATAAGCAAAGATACCTGACGGCTATTTTCAATGCCCAGTACCGGTACAACCCATATGACCTTGTTGCGCGGTTTGAAGTTGGAAATTTTCTTTACAATGTGCTTTCAGCGCGATTTGAAGTGCTGAGGCAATTTGGCCAGGTAAAAATTGGTTTTTTTGCTTTTGCCACTAAAGATGACTATGATGGCGGATTTAGATTTTCTATACCACTTCCGCCAGGAAAGTACACTAAGCTCAGAATTTTCAGAATCAGGCCATCAAAAGCATTTGATTGGGAATACCGGGCGAAAGGATTTCCTCAGAATGGGGTAAAATATCAAACAGGATATAGTCTTACAGATATGTTGTTAGATTATAATCCGGATTTTATTAAAAAACGCCTCATTATTGAGATTAATAAATATTCAGATTAAAATTTCATACATTTGTAAATAATAAAAAAGTAACAATAAAAATTAGTAACAATGAAAACCAAATCTTACAAACCGATTTTTGCCCTCGTGCTTATGGCTGGTGTAATGCTATTCTCGCTTACCCAGTGTAAAAAAGTAGGCACTTCAGATTGGCCCGAACCCAACCCTGAAACAGTAAATGAACTCAAGATTGCAGTTTATGACGGGGCTCAGGGCGATTTACTCAATGATCTTACCATCACCGTTATCAGCCCTGATGGTATCATGGAGGAATACAGTTCTGAATCAGGAAAACTTTCACTTGAAGGAAACCAGGTTGGTTCTTACATTATCACAGCTTCAAAAGCAGGTTATCTGGCTCAAAGTGCAGTTATTGATATTGAAGAAACCCCGGAAGATATTATCGGGGTTACCAAAGAGAATTTCTACCTGAATCACATTGGAGAAACCTCAATGATTTCCACCACGGAAACCATGGTGTCGATTTCGAGTGACTTTCAAGTTTCACCATCAATCACCTTTCCTGAAGGCGCTGTATCATCAAATACAGAGGTAACCATTACTTATATTCCTTCACCCGCTAAATTCGGTGAATTTGTGGTTCTCGGTGAAAGAGCAATACAATCCGGATTTAATTTTTCACCAGATCTTGAATTTCCGGCTGATGCAAAACCGGTACTTGAAGTTCCTGTTACCATTCAAAGTGTAATTGACGGAGATTCCCCTATGCTGCTCGGTAGTTTTAACGAAAGCTCACAGGAGTGGGAGATTATCGAAGGTCAACTTAACGCAGATCGTACAATGGCTACTTTTGAAATGCCACACTTCTCAATTTGGTATGTGTTTACAGGATATCGTCTTGTTGGAGAAGTTGGATGGTCAGCATACTTATTATCCGGAGAATCAGAAACATGTAGTGAAGGTGCTTGTGGAACGTTTGTTTATATCACGGATATTCAAAGTGCATTGGTAGATAATGTAATCGAGTCGAGTGCAGACCCAATTGATTTTCAGGTTATCGACACAAGGTGTATTGGTCCACGTTATTTGTATGCACAACAATTGTTTACCCGTTGTAAATTAACAAATTATAAAGTTTACAATTACACCGGTGAGTTTATCGAAAATGTAACACAGGTTCCCATGGAAATATTCCAGTGGAAAGTTGAAGAAACCTATTGCCACCATCAGGGATGGGGAAATTAAAAGAAAGAAAAATATAATAATCAAAAGCATGGGATCTTCAGGATTTCATGCTTTTTTATTTTGCTGAGAGCAACGTTTAATTTTCAATTTATTTAATATGGGATTTCGTATTTCATTAACTGGTTTATCAGCAGTTTTATTGATTTGTACTTTATTGTTTTCCAGTCGGGTTTTTGCGCAGGACAATGAAGAGGAACGACAAAATTTTAAAGTCAGAAGCTTTGGGCTTAGTCTCGGGGTTTATGATCCTGAGCTCGATTATTGGAAAAATGATACAAATTCCTTTTTTAAAGATGCGGAATTTTCTACCAATATTTTTGCCAATGGTTTTGTTGAATTTACACTTGTTAAAAATTTGGCGGCAAAATTCGGGATTGGTTATTGGCAAACCCGTGCCGAAACCATTATCCCAAAATTTGGGAAAACCGAAATGCTGCTCACCGGAAATCCCATCAGCCTTGATCTGATCTATTATGCCGCACCTTTGCGTTTGACAATTATTACGCCATATATTGGTGTGGGAGGTGAATATACTTTTATCCAGTACAGCCTGAATTTTGAGGATAAAGAGAACCCTGATCCGGTAAGTGGTTCATCCGCATTGTTTTCAGGTTTAGTTGGCCTGGAACTGGCTTTCTCAGAACATTTTGCCCTGGATTTATTTGCTGAATACAAACAGGGAACTTATCAGCAAAGCTTTGTTCAACAAATCGATAATCCGGATCCGGATATGCCTGATGCCCAAACAGAGGTAACCGAAGACATTTCCCTTTCCGGGCCAAAGTTGGGATTCGCTTTTAAGTATTTGTTTTAGGCGCTTAGGCAAAAAAACTAACCAAGATGTTGGTCGTTTTACAAATTGTTGGATTTGATTTTCCGCGCAGCGGTTTTAATTTTCAATTTTGTACATCAACATACCGTAAGTACGGGATCAAATTAACGTAGAATCTTATCAATAATATTCGTGTTTTTATTGGCAAATTATTTCACGCAAAGTTCGCAGAATAATGTTTCGCAAAGCACGCAAAGCGGAAAGAGAGGATTAATTTTTGCGCCCTTTGCGTTTTTAATTTTGCGGTCTTTGCGTGAAACTTTTCTGG